>JBHHYO010000071.1:0-13474 GCA_046757665.1 Nitrospinales bacterium | reverse complement strand
TTTTAATTTTCCCCGGACACTACTGACATAATATAACTGTTCATCCAGGGTAATTCCAGGTCCTCTTTTCGGCCCGTGGGAATAAAAACCTTAAGGAAATTTTGTTCCTCCAGAAACCGGAGGCTCACTTTTTCGGAAAGTTCCCTGGTGCACCGGGCCATACTTTCCAATCCGGAAAAGGTTTTGCAGAAAAGTTCTCCCCAGGTATTCAAATAAACGTAGGTTGTACTTTTGAGGCGCTCCAGCCGTTTATTGATAAAAGCGGAATATTCCTTGGCGGTCTTGCATTCGCGGATATCGGCCATCATGAGGTCCTTGGGAAAGGGATTGCCGAAATCGGCGAAGATGAAAAGCTGTTTGACCTGGGCGCCGGCCATCAGGTCTTCATTGGAAATATGGGCGATGTTGACTTGTGAAATAAAGGAAGACAGCTTTTCCAGGGCGTTGTAAACGTCTTTATCATTGAAGGACATTTGGTCGGCTCTCAGGAGGATCGAGGTGTCCTTCTTGTATAGTTGATTAAACGTTGCGAAAGCCAGAAGAAATTCCAATGTGGAGGCTTTTTTAATGATTAAATCGGTGTCCAGTTGGTCCCGGTTGGCCAGGGTCTTTCCGCGGATCAGGTACCAAACGCCCTTGGCCCGGACGTTGAATTGATCATAGAAAATGGTCAGTTCCTTTTCTCCAAGGGCGCCGTCCACGAAGCCGCCGACGTTATCGACCTTGTAATTGGCTTTGTGGTAATAACTGAACAACTTGCGGCCCAGGAGGTTGGTGTCTTTTTCGTTGATCAGGCTTTCGCTGGAGACCAGGCTCTTGTTTTTATCGGAGATGTTTTTGTAAGAGGCCATGAGAATCTTGTTGATGCGGTTTCCCAGGGCTACTTTCTTGTTCATGGGCCAGTTTTTATAGTCATTGAGATCCTCGATTTTGGAAGGCGGCCACCCCCATCCCTTGATCATTTGGATCAAAGTGTTTTTCTTCTGGTTTCTGGAAGAGCCATACTCCAGCTCCTCCGCGTTGATCTGGGTTCCCACTTTCAAATAAAAAGACGTTCGCAGGGCGTCAACTTCGTTTTGCGTTTTGGTATCTATAAAAAATTTCTGCACCCGTTCGAACATCGTGAGATAGGGATCGATTTCCAGGAAGGGCTTGTTGTTGGAAAACACGCCTCTCTTGATTTCATGGCATAACAAGTTGGACTTGGAGTTGTTAAACATGTATTCCTCGAGCACTCCCATTTTCATGAGGGTTTTGAAAGGCGAACCAAACGCCTTGATCAATGCCCAAATGGAGCCTCCGAAAAATTCGCCGGGGGAAATGTCGTCTACGTTTCCCATGTCGACGAACTCTTCACGGTCCAACAAGGTTCGATGTTCGACCACCTGTTTTTGCAGTTCGGCGTAGTAGTCATCATTGGTGCCCACCGGGACAATGGCCCAGAAGGGGATTTTCCCGGCGACGATGACCAGGGTGCGGA
The DNA here is from genome assembly GCA_046757665.1 of Nitrospinales bacterium. Classification (GTDB taxonomy): domain Bacteria; phylum Nitrospinota; class Nitrospinia; order Nitrospinales; family JAJDAT01; genus JBHHYO01. The sequence goes on along the minus strand of JBHHYO010000071.1, from coordinate 11,994 downwards.
GCATTTCCTCTTTCAGGAGTTTTGCCATGGCCGTGCCGGTGCTTTCGCTATCGCTTTCGCCGAAGTTGTTTTCTCTCACTTCATCAATATCATTGACGAAGAAATGGGTTTCCAGGTGGTAGTTGTCCCAGGTCCAATTTTCGATGAGCCGCAACTTTTTAGAAAAAAGTTCCATCTCTTCGGCGGAGTAATCGTTTTTGTGAATCAGCAGGGTGTAGTCCAGGTCCGATTTTTTGGTTTGCGCGATCGATCCCACGCTACCCATTAACAGCATGGTTTGAATGATGGCCGGGCGGTTATTGGTTTTTCGAATAATCGCTCCGGGAAACAGTTTTTCCAATACCTCTTCCGTTTCCCGGTTCAGGACATAGTTGTAAATCCCGCATGGAACCTTGTCGTTGATGTATCCCGGCAAATCCTTGTGGTTGACATGCAGAAGGCGGGGGATGGCGATATAGATCAGCCGGTCGATTTGTGAAAGGGTTTTCAGCGTCTGGCTGATTTTAAACTGGTTGAAGCGCAAAAAAGCCTGACGGTTATGGAACAGGATTTCGGAGATGGATTGTTTGTCGTCGGTCATAGTTTGAGACAGGGTTTGATTCCGCCGTCGGGAAGCGCTCGTTCCCGCGCCGATCCATTTATTCCTAGCATACAAATTATATTACAAAACGCCGGTAGCATAAAAATTTTCACTTGGAAGCGCCGGAACTCCTGCCTGTCGGGCGGGGAGCGTAGGAGCTTTTTGGCGGAGAGCTTGCGGGCGGTCCTGTCTTGCCCGGGCTCTTGCCGGTTGCCGTTTTTGGCGTCGTTTTCCCCTCCGCCTGGGCTTTGGCTTTTCTGGCTTTCTCTTCCGCTTCCAGAACTTTGACGTCTTTTAAAATCTTGATTTCCACCCGGCGGTTGATCGCGCGGTTTTCGTCGCTGGTATTTGGTTTGAGCGGGCGGTATTTGCCAAACCCGGCAACCATCACGAACTTGGCCGGGAAACGCATTTTTTCGATGATGAAGCGTGCCACGCTTGCGGCCCGCGCCGATGACAGCTCCCAATTGGAAGGGAATTTGGCCGACTTGATATCCACGTCGTCCGTATGGCCCTCGACGATGACCTGTTTTACGCCGTCTTTCAAATCTTCCTGAATAGCGCCGCGAATGGTTTTTTCTGCGCCGTCCACAAAAGTAGCTTCGCCGGGAAGAAACAATTCTTCGTTGGGCAGGCGTTTCAAGATGGTCCGGGTGTCGCCCCGTTTCAACATCTCGGGATCGATGTTGTCCTTGACCAGCTCACGGACGCGCTCCAGCATGGAAAATTCCTTTTTGCTAAGCCGCACATTCAGGTGTTCGACGCGCCATTCCTTGGATTGGAAAGAGGACAACGCCTGGGCCAGCCTTTCTTCGTCGAGTTTGGAAACCGAATACATGAGCACGAAAATAACGAGAATCAGGGTGATCATGTCGCTGTAAGTGATGAGGAAAGCTTCCAGGCCGGCGGAGAATTCGGCGGTTTGGGCGCTCCGGCTTTCCTCGCTTCTCCCACCGGAGCCGGCGAGAGCGGCCGCCGCGTCGGTTTCCTTGGCCATGGAAAGCCGGACTTCCAGGTCTTGCGCCATTTCCGTCAACTCTTCGATTTGTTGCACCATCTGCTTCTTTTCTTCCAGCCGTTCCTTCAGTTCGGTTTTCAGGTCGGCGATGATTTCTGACGGAAGCATCCCTTCCTGACCGGCTTCGGTTTCACCGTAAAGCATCTTTTCGTAGGAAGCGATGATCTCATCCTTTTCCTTGAGGAGCTGTTCCAGATTGGCGGCGGATTCTCCGGAACGGGTTTGCAGATCCTCCAATTCTCCCTTGAGCTTTTTGATTTGTTTTTTCAGGTTCTCGGTGGTGACGGGGTCTTTCCGCATCCGTTTGATTTCTTTGAGGAGCAACTTTTTTTCCTTGTCCAGGCGGCTTTTTTCCGTCGATGCGGCATTGACCTGCAAGGCCAGTTGCCGGTCTTTTTCCCGGAGTTCCTTTAATTCCGCCAGCAGGGCAGGGTCTTGCACTACGACTTCTTTGACTCGGGTGCCGGTGCCCGCGTCGTCGCCTGTATCGGAGACCTCAATGGTTTCCATGCGCGCCTGGGCGGTTGCCAGCGCCTCGTTTTTTTCTTCAAGAAGGGTCTTTAATTCCTGCATTTTCTTCTGGTTCAAAGCCAGAACACTCTTCACCTTTTCGCTGATTTTTATTTTTTCTTCTTCCTGCTTTCTCAGCTCGCGGGTCCTGATTCTGAGCTGTTCCTTGACCAATTGAATGTTTTCCCCATTGAGCATGATGATCGTCCGACTCCCAGCTTTGCAAAGAAATCAAAAAAAAAAGATTGACCCAAACCAAGTTTTACTCCAGTGCGGGAAGACGCTCCGGAGTTGCGGTCAAATTTTTATAACTAACCGGATTTTTACCGATAACGTGAGTTTTTCATTAAAATCAGTCGAAAAAACCGCGCCACCCAGCGAATTTTTGACGCTTGTCAGCCCGCAAGGTCGGCTTCCTCCGGCTGGTAAATATAATATCGGCCTGCCGGGGCTATTTAACAAGTTCTTTACAACGGATTTCCTTGAAAAATTTTAATTCTTAAAAAAATTAGCTATAAACCCCCTCTTTATAATATAACAAACAGAACGGTTTGGGCGATTTTTTGGCAAAATAAAAAATACCGGAACAGGAAACCGGGCATTTGAGCAACCGAATTTTCAGAGAGACAATGCGAAACCGGGTTCGGAGATTGAAACAAGCAGGGCGGGGAGAGTAAAACAAGTGTCTTTTGCCGCCACTTTTCAAAGCCTTGCCAACCGGCGAATCGGTGTCATGGTGCTCCTGGGGTTTTCCTCGGGTTTGCCTTTGGCGTTGACGGGCGGCACCTTGCAAGCCTGGATGACGGTTGCGGGGGTCGATCTGCGGACCATTGGTATTTTCACCCTGGTGGGTTTGCCCTATACCTTGAAATTTTTATGGGCGCCGCTGATGGACCGTTATGTGCCTGCCTTGCTGGGCAGGCGCCGGGGATGGTTGTTAATCACCCAGGCTGTCCTGACGGTCCTTATTGTGGCCATGGGGCTGTCCTCGCCAGACCGTGCGCCCTGGGCTCTGGCGGCACTGGCCCTGGGTGTGGCGTTTTCCTCCGCGTCCCAGGATATTGTCTTTGATGCTTATCGCACCGATGTGTTGCGGGAGAGGGAACGAGGCCTGGGAGCCGCGGTTTCGGTTACCGGCTACCGTATTGCCATGCTGGTTTCCGGTGCGCTGGCTCTTATCCTGTCACAGTTCATGAGCTGGCGTTTGACATATTTGCTGATGGCTGGTTTTATGCTTGTGGGCATTTTGGGAACCCTGTTGGGTCCGGAACCGGAAGAACCGGCCCAGCCGCCGCGTAGCCTGGACGAAGCCGTGCGGGGACCTCTGAAAGACTTTTTTTCGCGTTCCGGAGCCTGGGCCATGCTGGCGCTCATTGTCCTGTACAAACTGGGAGATGCGTTTGCCGGCAGTTTGACGACGGCGTTTTTGATCCGCGGCGCAGGATTTTCCGTGGGCGAAGTAGGGGCCATCAACAAAGGCATGGGGCTGGCCGCCACCATCATCGGCGCCCTGGCGGGCGGTACGCTCATGGCAAATCTGGGCTTGTACCGGTCCCTGATGCTTTACGGTATCTTGCAGGCGCTTTCAAACCTTTCCTTTATGGTGCTGGCTTGGTGGGGCAAGAGCTATGGCATGATGATCTTCGCCGTTGCTTTCGAGAACTTGTCCGGCGGAATGGGAACCGCCGCCTTCGTGGCGTTTCTCATGGCCTTGTGTAATCATCGATTCACCGCGACCCAATTTGCGCTGTTGTCCGCGCTGGCGTCCCTGGGGCGGGTTTTTGTCGGCCCACCTTCCGGTTTTCTGGTCGAGGAAGTCGGTTGGGCGGCGTTCTTTTTTATCACTTTTCTCGGAGCCCTGCCCGGCCTGGGTCTGCTTTGGGCCGTACGCAACCGGGTGCGCGGTCTGGAACATGACGGGGAACAACCACACTGAATTCCATAACCGGATTTATTTTCCGCATGGTTTTGCGCCGGGTTCCGATTTCCACAAAAATTTCCTGGCTTGATCAATAGGTTTCATTTTCGTTACAATAAGTAAATGAGTTATTCAGCCTGTGAAAAAAAATCTTCTAACACCATGACTTGCAAACAAAAGATACTTATTGTAGATGACGATCCGGACCTGTTGAATTTGCTGGATTTCAAACTCTGTGCCGAGGGGTTCCGGATTCTGAAAGCCGCGGATGGAGAAGTGGCGGTTGATTTAGCAAAAGCTAAACACCCCGCTCTCATTATCCTGGACGTCAACATGCCTAGAATGAATGGCCTGGATGCCTGCAAGGCTCTAAAATCAAATGAAAAAACCAGAAATATTCCCATCATTATGTTGACCGTAAAAAGCGAGGCGGTGGACCGGATTCTGGGTTTGGAATTCGGTGCGGACGATTACATCACCAAACCGTTTAATACTCGTGAACTGGTTTTACGGGTGAAAAATATTTTAAGGAGAGTTTATCAAAAACCGGAAAACAACAACCGGTTTCATTTTGGAACTTTGTCCGTGGACCTGGATTCCCACGAGGTCAAGGTGAAAGGCCGCGCGGTTCAATTGACGCCTACGGAATTAAGGCTTTTGGCCGGGTTGATGAAAAAGCCCGGCCAGGTGAAATCGCGGGATTTCCTGCTGGAACAAATTTGGGATTATAATGACAAAGTGTATTCTCGAACCGTGGATACGCATATTCAAAGACTACGCACCAAGTTAAAAGAAGCCGGCAGTCATATTCAAACGGTGCGCGGCGTTGGGTATCGTTTTTATTAAGAGGTTTGCTTTCCAGCCATCAGTGTTTCTTCCCTCCGGCTGATTCTCTTTAATTTTCCATTCCTCGCATTTTTCGCCAAACCGGAATAAGTTCACGCAATTGTGACAATCTCTTAACCATTTTGTGACAAAGCGCTTTTATTCTTAAAGAGAGGGATTTAAATGATGGTTCCCTGATACAATTACTATTAACAGAATGTTTGGAGAGGTGCAGGTCAAATGATTACTAAAGAAGGACATTTTACGGCAGGGCAACGGTTACGAACCTGGAGAAAATCATCGCGAATGAAACTGATGGATTTGTCGGAAAAAATCAATGTGGCGGCAAGCTCTTTGTCTGAATTGGAAAATGACAAATCCCTGCCCTCTGCCGATACGCTTTCAAAGTTATATTTTCATACCGACATCGATATCATTTGGTTGCTGACGGGTGTAGGGACGATGCTGAGGGGAAAGTCCGCATCCAATGATCAATCCATAGCGTATCAAGATGATTCATCCAGTGGTCAAGACCAAAGGCTAAAGGAACTCATCAAAAAAGTGGTGCGAATTTACCATTACGGGGAACCGGAAAAAGTCGCTCACTTAAACGGATTCCTTGAAGGCGCCGACCCCAAGGGCAGGCTCAGGTGATTGGAGAAAATCGGGATTCCTCACGGTAAGTGGCGTTCGCCTCGCCGGCGATTTTTTCGTGAAGATACAGATAGACCCATCTCTTGCCGCCTTCCTTGACCAGGGAAAAAGCAAAATCTTTGAAAATTAATCCGGGATGCCTTTTCTTGACCGCTTTGAAAATCAGGGATGAATATTTGATCACCTGCTGGAGTTTATATTTTTTCAGCCAGGCCGCCAATTGGCTGTCCTTGAAAATATCCGCGGTATCCTTGACCCACAGAATATGCGATACCTTGAGGTCCAGCGCCTTGTTGATCAAGGGAAGGTTTTGCAAAGAAAAAACTTTCCCGGCAAACCGCGCCGAAGCGGCCATCAGACTGGAAAGTTTTGCTTCATAGATTGGCCGATCGGCGTTGGGGTGGTGGAAATGGGCGATATCCTCGACCATCCGGCGGTAGATTTCCCGGGTCTTTTGCCATTCCAGAGCCCAGGGATTGAATAAAATCTGTTTCCGGGAAACATCAACAATGTTTCGGACTCCCTGCGGCAAATCGGGGATTTTGATTTCCTCGAGGTCCGGCATGGCTTCAAAATCTTCAAAGATTATTTCCTGTTGGATATCCGTTCCCTTGCCGCGCTCGCGGTAAACCGTTATGGACAACTCGCCCACCATCAAGTACCAGCGGACCAAAAAAATCTTGAAGACGACATTGTAAAGAAGATAAGTCAGCATCTTCATGGACCAAAAACTGATGTCCATCCAGCGAACCAGAAAATACGCCCATCGGACGAGAACATAAATCCGGTATTTTTTTAGAAAAGTTCCTGGGGCGGAAGACTCCCATTCTTTCTTTTTTTCCCACGCTTGGGCAAGAAACAGGATGTGCCGCAGGCGGAACTGGGTAAAAGCCTGAAGGCTCTTGGCCTCTGCCGCCCCGGTTATGCGGTTTTTCAGGTCGAGAAATGCGCGCAACAGCGGGCCGATTCGGGCTTCGGCGAGAGGCGCCGGCGCGCTGGGGTGATACGCGCCGGCAATGTCCATTGCCAACTGGTGCGTGTTTTCCAAAAGCCGCAGATCGGATTCGCTTAAAATCCATTTGGCTCGCAAGGATTCGCAACAGTCGATGATCCGTCCCACCGCCTTTTTGTCCGCGGGGTCGATGGCGGATTCTTCATGTCGTTTTTTCAGGTCGCTCAGGCGGGAAAGGTTCCACCATTGGAGTTTGAGCAGGTGGAAACTCTTGAGGATCGAATAGCCGAGGCACAGAATCAGCGCCGTTCCCAGGACGCTCCAGATAACGATGTGGTCCATTTGAAATTTCGTAGGCCGCTCAGGTTGCTCTGCTGGCGTAATTCCCGGCTTGATGGTATATTGGAAATTGGTTAAACGAGCTTTTGTCAGCCGCGAAGCCGTTTTTGCAATCTTTGCTCTGAAAGCAATCGTCCAATGCGACCGCCACAACGGATTCTGCTGTTTCTTTCCCTGGCGACCCTCTTGATTCTACCGCAATGCGTCGAAAAAACCAGCAACGATTACGTGCAAGAGGGAATTGCAAACAGTAGGGACGGAAATTATGCCCAGGCCATGGAATCCTTTCTCATGGCCATTGAAGCCGACAAGAAGAATCCGCAAGCTTATGTGGGGTTGGGCGGCATTTACAACCAGAAGAAAATGTATGACCGGGCGGTGGAAGTTTTCAACACCGCCCTGCGGATTGATCCCACCTACGTCGATGCTTATTACAGCCTGGGTTACAGCTATGAGATGATGGGCGATATGGAACAGGCGGAGAAAAGGTATCGAAAATACCGGTCTTTGAAGAAAAGGCTGGACGATTTGGTCAATCGCGGCGAACGAGAGGACTCTTGATCCGAATTCTTGCGTTTTTCCTGCTTTTCCTGATGATTTTTGCCTGCGCCGGCGGAACCGGCAAGCTCAAGAAACGCGCGTCGGGTTCCAAGTCTCACGGGTTACAGAAAAAAAATATTGAGAAAGGCCCGTCGCGCGGGCTCTCCCGGGGATTGCGGCAAAAGCGGGCCACTCCTGCCTCGCGGTTTTCTTTCTCGCATGGAAAAATTTTGTTGCCTTCCATCATCCATCCCAAAGACCAAAGCGAAATGGTGCTGGTGAGCGCGGGAGGCAACCCGGATTCCCGGAACCGGCTTGCCCATGAAAGCCACCCGGCCCGCGGCCTTCCGGCGTTTTATATTGACCGCCTGGAAATAACGGTGGAGCAGTACAAACGGTTTGATCCGTCTTATGACGAAAAACCTTACACGGACGGCAAGAAATGTCCCGCGTGTCCGGCAATGGGGATCGACTGGAAACATGCCCGCCGTTATTGTCTTTGGGCGGGGAAACGCCTGCCCGGCGAGCGGGAATGGGAGACTGCCGCCGGGGGCGGAGCTTCCAGCCGCCTGCCGTGGGGAAACGATTTTCTTCCCGACCGCGCTAACATTCTCGGAGATGACGACGGTTATGCCCGGGCGGCGCCGGTGGGGTCCTTCCCTTTGGGCGCTTCCCCGTACGGGGCGCTGGACATGATCGGCAATGTTTGGGAATGGGTCGAACGGCCTCCCGGCAAGGTTTCCGAAAAAGAGGAAACGAACCGGCGTATTGTGAAAGGTGGTGGATGGAGTTCCGGCCTTGAAACCGCCACCATTACCTTTCGCAACTTTGTCGATCCGGAATTGAAAAATCCGGCTTTCGGTGTCCGTTGCGTCAAGCCTGTCGGCGGTAAACTCGATGTCCAGGCGCCGAGCAGTTAAAGGTTGTTGAGCTTTCGGTCAGTGAACCACTACGCCGGCGCTTGCTCGGACAGGCGCGGAGCGGCTTACGAGCAACCCGAAGTGGCACCGCAGGATTGGCATTTCAGGCAGGTGCCGTTGCGTACCAGGGTGAGCTGGCCGCATTCGTTGCAAGGGTCGCCTTCGTAGCCTTTGAGTTTTGCGATTTGCGCCGCGATGACCCCGGCTTGCATCTGTGTTTGCACCGCCGAATGAACGGATGTGTTTCCATTGCCGCCAATCTCGGTATGCCGGGCGGCGCTTCCGTTGCCGTTCCCATTGCCATTACCGTTGTTGCCGTGCGCGTTGCCGGGAATCGCCGGAATAGTCGCGCTGGATTCGGAGGAAATAATTTCCTCGGACTTCAACTCCGTTTCCTTTTGCAAGGCGTCGGCGCGAAGGTCCTCTTTGGTGACTTGCGCCAAATCGTTTCGCCCCAGATAACTGATGGCAAGCTCCCTGAAGATGTAGTCGATCATGGATGTGGACATGGTAATGCTCTTGTTGCCGGTCACAATGCCGTTGGGCTCGAACCGGGTGAAAACGAAAGCGTCGACAAACTCCTCCAGGGGCACGCCATGTTGCAGGCCCAGGGAGATGGCAATGGCAAAACAGTTCATCAGGCTACGGAAAGCGGCGCCTTCCTTGTGCATATCGATGAAAATTTCTCCCAGGCGTCCGTCCGCGTATTCCCCGGTGCGCAGGTAAACCTTGTGACCGCCGATCATGGCTTTTTGCGTATAGCCTTTCCTGCGGTAGGGCAACCGGGCGCGGTCGCCCATGCGGCGAACAACCGTTTCCGCCAGTTTCAAGGGGATGGATTCCTCTTCTTCCATTTCGACCAGCCTGAAAACCTCTCCGGCTACGCTGTTCAAGGGCTGGCTGAGTTTTGACCCGTCGCGGTAAATGGCGGTGCCTTTCAGCATCAACTCCCAGGACAGTGCGTGGGCCGCCTTGACGTCCTCGATGCTGGAATCGTTGGTCATGTTGATGGTTTTGGAAATGGCGCCGGAGAGAAACGGTTGCGCCGCGGCCATCATGCGAATATGGGCCTCGTGGCGGATGAACCGTTGACCGTATTTGCCGCATTTCCCGGCGCAGTCGAATACCGGATAATGCTCTTCTTTAAGATGCGGCGCGTTTTCCACCGTCATGGTGCCGCAAATCGCGTCATTGGCTTCCTTGATTTCTTCCTGCGTGAAGCCCAGATGTTCCAGGATGTTGAAGTCGAAGGCATTCAGTTGTTCCTCCCGGATTCCCAAAACGCTTTTGCAGAACGCCTCGCCCATGCTGTACTTGTTGAAAGCGAAGCTGATGTCAAAGACCTTGGGGAGTTCGGCTTCTATCTTGTCGAGGATTTCGTCGGTGAATCCTTTTTCCGTCAGGGACTGGTGGTTGATATGGGGCGCGTTCTCCAGACTGCCCGTTCCCACGCAATAATCCACGATAGCCTTGATTTCATCTTCTGCATATCCCAGCCGCCTGAGGGCCGCGGGAACGGATTGATTGATGATTTTGAAATATCCGCCGCCGGCGAGTTTCTTGTATTTCACCAGGGCGTAATCGGGCTCGATTCCCGTGGTGTCGCAATCCATCAGCAGGCCGATCGTTCCCGTCGGCGCGATGCAGGTCACCTGGGCATTGCGGAACCCGTACTGTTTGCCTTTCTGCAAGACATCCGCCCATTCTTTTTTGGCGGCCTCCAGGAGGTAGGCGGGGCAGTGCTCCGGCTGGATGCCTCGCGGGAAAATGGTCAATCCGTCATATTCCCCGGCCGGGCAGTTACGGACGGCTCTTTCGTGGTTTTGCAGAACGCGCGTCATGTGGGTTTTGTTTTTGCGGTATTCGGAGAAGGGCCCCAGGTCGCGGGCCATTTCCGCGGACATGGCGTAAGACGCCCCGGTGAGAATCGCCGTCAGGGCGCCGGCGATGGCCCGGGCTTCCTCGGAGTCGTAGGGGATTCCGGAAACCATCAGCAAAGCCCCCAGGTTGGCATATCCCAGCCCCAGGGTCCGATATTGAAAACTTTTCAAGGCGATGTCCTGGCTGGGGAATTGCGCCATGGTGACCGAAATCTCCAGCGTCAGCGCCCACAGGCGGCAGGCGTGGCGGAACGAGGCCGTGTCAAACTCTCCGCTTTCCCAGTCGTAAAACTTGATCAGGTTCAGCGACGCCAGGTTGCACGCGGTATTGTCGAGGAACATGTATTCCGAGCAGGGATTGGAGGCGCGGATGCGGCCGCCTTCCGGGCAGGTGTGCCACTCGTTGATGGTGGTGTCGAACTGCAGTCCCGGGTCGGCGCTCGCCCACGCCGCTTCATTGATTTTGTCCCACAATTCCGCCGCCGGCACGGAGCGGTTGACCTTGCCGTCGATGCGGTTGATTAAATTCCAGTTGCCACCGGCCCGGACGGCTTGCAGGAACTCGTTGGTCAGGCGCACGGAGTTGTTGGAGTTTTGCCCGGAAACGGTGGCATAGGCCTCCGAATTCCAGTTGATGTCGTATTCCTCGAATTCGATATCCTCAACTCCTTGCTTGGCGAGCTGAATGACGCGGAAGATGTAGTTTTCCGGTACGCCCGCTTCCAGGGCCTTGCGGATGGCTTTTCTGAGGTTCTTGTTTTGTTTGACGTCGAACCGGATCTCTCCGGTTTCGCCGTTACAGCAGGTCTTGATAACGGACTTGAGATGGCGGCGGCACAGTTTACTGCCGGCAACCAGCACCGCGACTTTGCGTTCCTCCCGGGCTTTCCATTCGATGAAAGCCTCAACGTCGGGATGGTCGATATCGAGGGTAACCATTTTCGCGGCCCGGCGGGTGGTGCCGCCGGACTTGATGGCGCCGGCGGCCCGGTCGCCGATCTTGAGGAAACTCATCAGCCCGGAGGATTTGCCGCCGCCCGACAGGGGTTCGCCCTCGCCGCGAAGGTTGGAAAAATTGGTGCCGCTACCGGAACCGTATTTGAACAGCCGGGCTTCCTGCCGCCAGAGATCCATAATCCCTTGATCGTTCACCAGGTCGTCGGCCACCGAAAGAATAAAGCAGGCGTGCGGTTGCGGCCGCTCGTACGCGGATTTGGATTTTTCCACTTGCGAGGTGGCCGGGTTGTAAAAATAATGGCCCTGCGCCGGCCCCTCGATGCCGTACGCCCAGTTCAACCCGGTGTTGAACCATTGCGGAGAGTTGGGAGCCGCCAGTTGCCCCGCCAACTGGTAACACATCTCGTCGTAATAATTTTTCGCCTCGGTTTCGTTGTCAAAATAGCCGTTCTTCCAGCCCCAGTAAGTCCAGCATCCCGCCAGACGGCGAAACACCTGCCGGGAGTCGGTTTCGCGGGTGTAGCGTTCGGACTCCGGCAACATCTCCAACGCCCGCTCATCGGGCTCCGAGGGGCACAACCAGGCGGGAACGCTCTTCTCCTTTTTCTTCCTGAGGCGGAGGGGAATCCCCGCCTTGCGGAAATATTTCTGCGCCATGATGTCCACCGCCACCTGGCTCCAGAAATCCGGTACGATGACCTTGTCGATTTCCGAGACTACGGAACCGTCGGCATTGGTGATTTTCGACGTTTGCTCAATAAAATCAAACGCTTGGAAGGGGTCTTCGAGGTTTTTCGTGAAAATGCGGGAGACAACCATGGGGATTGACCGAAAATGAGGATTGATAAATAAACTGTTTTACAACATTTTGTACCCGCTATAAAAATATACACTATATATT
>JBHHYO010000070.1:0-14180 GCA_046757665.1 Nitrospinales bacterium | reverse complement strand
CAATATTGACTTTGGCAATATCGTCATTTAAAGAATCAAACCATTCTTCAAAGGGGCTACCTTCATTCTCCGTAAGATAAAATTCAACTTGATTCTCATTTCTCACAACCTTATCGTATCCTAATGGATACAGACTGTCAACAGGGGGAGGTTGTTGTCTTTGACAAAATCCAGGTTCCCGCTATAATACCGTGAAGTTTTACGGAGGCCAAATTGCAATCCCTACCCCTCGGCGTCGTCGGCAAGTGCGACGCCATCAAGAAAGTCTTCGACCTGGTCCGAAGGGCCGCGTCCTCGGACAGCACGGTCATCATTTCCGGCGAAAGCGGAACGGGCAAGGAGTTGATTGCCCAGGCACTGCACCGCAACAGTGCGCGGGCGAAAGGGCCCTTCATCCCCGTCAATTGCGCCGCCATCCCCCACGATCTTCTGGAAAGCGAAATGTTCGGGTATGAAAAGGGGGCTTTCACCGGAGCGGTAAACACCCGCATCGGCCGGCTGGAAATGGCCGACAAAGGGACGATCTTCCTCGATGAAATCGGCGACATGCCCGCCGCATTGCAGGTCAAGATGCTACGGGTACTGGCGGAACGGGAGATCGACCGGATCGGCGGCGCCAAATCCATCAAGGTGGACATCCGCATCATCACCGCCACGCATCAGAACCTGGAAGACTTGATCAAAAACGGCAAATTCCGGGAGGACCTGTTCTACCGTCTGAATGTCATTCCAATTTTCGTTCCGCCGCTGAGGGACAGAAAACCGGATATTCCTCTCCTGGCCAACCATTACCTGCAACGTTTCAACGAAAGCAAAAACAAGTCCATCAAGGGAATCCACGATGACGCCATGGACATTCTGATCAACTACCATTGGCCGGGGAATATCCGTGAGCTGGTGAACTTCATCGAGCGCATGGTGGTTTTAAGTTCCGGAGACATCATCATGTCGAGGGACTTGCCGGAGAAGCTGTTGGACGGCGTTCCCCGGATTTCCCCGCCCGCCGAGCCGGAGCCCCGGGAGAGCCCCGCCGAGGCGCTTCGCCGTTCCATGAGCCAATCTTTCTTTGTCGGCCTGCCGGATAACGGCATGAACCTCAAAAAGGCGGTGGAGGATTTTGAGCGGGAAATTATTATCGAAGCGCTGGAAAAAACCAACTGGGTAAAAAACAAAGCCGCCGGCCTGCTCAGCCTGAACCGAACCACGCTTGTGGAAAAGCTCAAGAAACTGAAGATCAAACGCGACGAAATGTTGTGAGGCGGGGTGGTGCGAAAGGGCCTCGTTCGTAACCGGGCGCTATTCTATCCGGGCGTTGGCCAAGTCCTTGGCGATGCGAACGGCTTCGCTCGCAAAATCCTGAAACGCCTTGTCGGTGTCTTTGTGTTGGGTCTGCTTGATTATTTTCTCCTCGTCGGTTTCAATCAACAAGTCCAAAACATTCACGCCCGGCGTCACATGATGCTTTCTGATCTCGATTTTCAGCGATTTAATTTCCATGCAAGGTTCTCCGCAAGCTATCAAATTGCAAACTTAAATTCCATAAGAGGAACCATTTAATATCATTTCAGAGTCATGGGGTCAAGTCCATCCGTCCCGCCTCCACCCGAATGATGGTTGCGGAAAAGCTGTGATAACTTTAACTTCAACAAGCCTCTTTGTCAATGACCGCGCGGCGGGCCGCGGCCCGTGTCGCGGTTGCGTAAACCATGGCCTCATAATAGAATAAAAAACCGCTCTCGGAGCGTTTCAATATTTCAGGAGCCCAGATGAAGATTCTCATTAACGGCCGTGAGGAAACCGCCAAATATTCAGGAGACAACCTCGGCAGTCTCTTGGACCAAATTAAAAGCGCCAAAGTCCTGCCCGGAACGTACATCAACACACTGCTCCTCAATGGCCGGCCTCTCGAACCCGACGCGGAAAAGACCCGTTCGATCCCCGTAACGGAAATCGAAACGCTGGAAATCGAAATAATCACCATTCTGGACATTTTGAGCAAGAACATTGCCAATGTGGAGGACTATCTCAAAAAACTGATCCCCGGCATTGAAAAAACGGCGGAACTGTTTCAAATGGGGAACGATCAGGAAGCGAGCCAGCTTTTTGTCAAAATTGTCGATGGAATCGAATGGGTCTCTCAAGCGCTCAATGAAATCCTGAAAGCCCTGATGGCCGACCCCAACACACTCCAAGTCAACGGAAAAACAATTCAAGAGCGCCACAACACGCTTATCGACCTGACCAACCAACTGCTGGAAGCCCATAAAAACAAGGACTGGGTTCTGGTCGCCGACCTGCTGGCATATGAAATCGCTCCCTATTATAAGGAATGGCAGGAAACCATTCCGGAGCTTAAAAAGATGGCACAGGAAATCATCAATTAATTTTCCGCAACCCGCCCCGACAATAAAACCGCATTAAATTCAGATGGTAGAAAACACCTTCCTCAAGAAAGCGGGCATGAGGGCTTGTCCGCCCCATTTCCAAATGAGACCTTTGCATAAGCCGAGACTTCGCCGCCCCAGGTGTCATCGCGAGCCGTCACTGGCGGCGTGGCGATCCAGCCTTCTGGATTGCTTCGTCGGCTTCGCCTCTTCGCAATGACAGTTAAACAAAGATACTTATGCAAAGCTCTCTTCCAAGTTTTTTTCCGGAAAATTCTCAAAAAAAATTAAAGTTTAAGCAAATTCTGCCGTTGAGCCTATCAGGAGAGTTTTAGTTTGGACGGGAGGATTTACTTTCATCCCCCGTGAACAGGGTTTTGCGATAAGATTAAAATGAGGTGAAATCATGGCCCAGGAAGGCGGAATTAATGTCACACCAGCCATTTTAGGCGCTAATCGCAATCAAACCAGCCTGCTTGAACGCCGGCGGGAAGACAATCCCAATGACCCGGCTATCCAGGCGCCGCGCCGGGAAGAACAGATGGCCAACCGCGCCCGGACCGCCCAGGACCGGGTGGACATTACCAACGAACTCAATCCCGTAAGACAAAACGAAAATCCATTAAACCGGCGAATACAGGCGGTGCGAACCAACCAAAGTCCCCGTGTCAGAAATGTAGCCAGGCAATTTCAACCGAGGCAGAACGCCATTGCGCAACGCAACCAGGCGCAGGAGATGCAAGCCAGGCAGGAAGACCGGGCACGGTTCGAAGCGGGGCTGAGCCAAATCCCCGGACAAAACCTCGACACGCAAAGAACCGCAGTCAATCCGCCGCAAGAAAGCGAGACCGGGCAAACCCGGAATGCGGAACAACGCAACACGGGGCAAACTCCCGACCTTCCGCGACCCATCGAGGAACAGGGGAACCAGACACGGCAAGAGACTACTGCCGCTGATTCAGCTCCGGAGGTGGATACCGCAAACGTCCAGGGACCACGCGCCACCTTGGAGAACAGGCAGGAAACGCCGGTTGTTGAACCTCCGCCCCAAAACACGGGACAAACCCGCCCCGACGCGCAGGCAAACCAAAATCCACCGACTCCGGGTTTGCAGGGCAGTATCAGCCAAAGAGCCGAGGCCGCCGCCGAACGGGCACAGGTTGAACAAGACCGGGCCGAGGCGGCCCGCGAAGCGGCAAGACAGCAAAGAGAGCGGATTACCAGCGAAAACAATCCGGCCTCTCCCCGGGAACCGCAAGCGGCGCAAAACCGCAATCCCATCGCCGCGCAAACCCGGGTGGGAGAAAACGTGGACCGCCTGATTTGACCGAATCCAGCCAAACCGGGTTCTTTTGCAAGTAAAGAACGGAAACGAGTGAATGGCTTTTTCAGCACCTGTTAATTTTTTTTGGCCGCTCCGGGCCTGTCGATATTTCACCCCGCCGCAATGTTCTTATCGGCGGAAAAGTTTAATACATTAATAAAAACTTGTTTTTTATTCTGCTCGAAAACAATGCAAGTCTTCGGAATTAAAAATTCAAACCTGGTGATTTTGGGAGCCTCGCCGTTTTCCAATATCAACCAGCCCGCGAGAAGCGCCGAGGTATCGCCGCGGGTGTTGAATACGCCGCCCCGGTCAAGCAACATCCTGCTGAACTCGTTTCTCGCCCCGTCGAGGAAAGCCGCCACCGTTGAACTGGCAAGCGCTCCGGGGGTTTTCCGGGTAAACGCGGCGTTTCAATTCCTCAAGAAAAATTTCGGCGTGCCCGAATTGCCGATCACCGAAAGCTTGCAAAACAAATCCGGCCTTACCGACCTGAGACAGGAAACGCTCAAGGAAATTAAGATCGTTTTGCAAAACCTGTCTTCGACTGTTTCCGATTTAAGAAAACCCGGCTCGCTGAACATTCGTTCGGCCACTTCTTCCCGCCCCAAAACCGTGAAGGCATCCGCTTCCGGCAAAAGCCCCCTGGGAAAATTTTCCGTCGGCCCCGTCCGTACGGCTATCGGCAACGTGCTGGTATCCGACGAGCAAGCCCCCGCCCTGGGCGCGCTTGGACTCACCGGCAGTTTTATCATCAACGGAGTCAAAGTGACCGTCCAAAGCTCCGACTCTCTGGTTGACATCAAAAACAAAATCAATTTCGGCGAGGACACCAACGGCAACGGCAGTCTGGACCCCGCGGAAGATTTAAACGGGAACAACCGCATCGACACCCTGACGGTGTCCGCAAGCGAATCTGGGCCGGGAATTTTCGTCATTGAGGACCGCAACGGCAACGGCAGTCTGGACCCCGCCGAGGACACTAACAACAACGATCGATTGGACGGCGGGACCGGCGAGACCCAGGTTGCCGCTTCCATTCAGGCCAATCGCCTTGTCCTGACCAGCATCAAGAGCGGCGTCGCCATTGACTTGCAGGATGACAACAGCATCCTTTTGGAGCTGGGGTTCTTCCAACTGAACGGCAAGGGCCTGCCCATCGCCAAGGAACAGCAAATTGATTTTTCATCCAACCCGCCAAAAGATTTAAACCAACTCCAACGGGCCGCCGAAATCCAGGTGGACGGCAGAACGATCACCGAAAATTCCAACACCTTCGACAATGCCATCGCGGGGACCGGGCTGACAATCAAACAGGATTCATCCCTGCAAACGCAAATCCGCATTTTCACCGCCACCGGGCAGGCCGCGGAGCAGATCAAAAATTTTTTCGACAACTTCAACGAATCCATAACAAAAATCAATCAGGCGCTACGCGATTCCTCCTTGTTTTCCGGAGACACGGCCATTCAACGCATCCGCAACAATATTTTGGACAACACCCAGCGGGATGTTCAAAAAACGGAAAACAGGGAACGAACCATTGACAAGGTTCGAGCCAACCGGGAAAATAACCTGGAGCTTGGATTGAAAAGCGTCAATACGGGGAAAAGCGTCATCCAGGAGACGGCCCTCAGCCGTACCGTGCAGGCGATAAAAGACGGCGTCACCCTGCCTTTTAAAAACACCGGCAAGGACCTGTTGCAACGATTGACTTCCGTTGGGATTCGCACGGAAAAGGACGACACCATCACGGTGAACGAGGCGCAACTGCAACGCGCTCTGGAGATCAACCCCGACAGCGTTTTGGATTTGTTCAACAACCCGGAAACCGGCGCACTGACGCGCCTGGACCGGGAAATTTCAAGAATTCTCAAAACGGACCTGGGCGATATCGACCTTAAAAAAACTCAAATCAAGGTAGAATCCACTATTCCATCAAAACTGGGAATCGAATTTCAGCGTTTTGTGAGCAACATGACACTCAGAGACAACGTCAAAAATTTAATCGCGGTGGCTTGAACTTGAATAGCGAGAATAAATCCGGGAAGATTCTTTCCTGCTTGCGGCAGGAGCAGGCTTGCTACCATAAGCTCCTGATCAAAATGGGAGAGCAAAAAGACGTCATCGCCACAGGCAACGAGTCCGGCTTGCTTCCCATTATCCAGGAAAACGATGCGTTGATCGAAACCATTCGCAAACTGGATCAGGAGATCGAGCGGGTTTTACCGGGAATTCCCAGCACCGAGCGTGAAAGCCTGATTGAGCAGGCCGAGCCCCTGAACAACCAAATACAAGAAGCTCTGCGGAAAATCATCACACTGGAAAAGGATTGCAGGACCCTTTTGGAAAATCAAAAAACCGGGATCAGCGGTCAAATGAAAGCCCTGAGAGAAAGGAAACCTCTGTTGAAAACATACGGAGCCACTTCTTCCAAAAACTCTCTGTTTTCAAAAAACGCTTGAAGCAAAATCAAGAACAAATTCGCCATGGAAATTTCCAGCGCTCAAATCAGTCGAATTTTCAACTCCTATCTGAACCAGGCCAGAATTGCCGAATTGAACAAAAAAGCGAACATCAAGAGCGTTCAGGGACAGGTTGACCGAGTGGATATCTCCACCGCGGCCAAACAGCAACTTGCATTGCGCGCACTGTCCAAAGCCCTCGCCCCAGCCGAAGCCATCGATTCAGGCGAACCGACCGACCGGGAAGAGAAAACGGCGGACTTCAAGGCCACCTCATGATTTGCGTTCCCATCGTTGGCCCTTCTGTTGACCAGGCCTTAAAGGACATCGCGCAAGCCGGGCTGGTGGGAGATATCATTGAACTCCGCCTGGACCTCATTCAAGACGCCGACCTTCCGGTCCTTCTCAAGGCCGCGAGCAAACCCTGCATCGTAACCAACCGCACGAAGCTGGAGGGGGGGCAATTCAAGGGAAGCGAGGAGGAACGGGTGCGCGCCCTCCGCCAGGCCATGGATGCCGGCGTCGACTATATCGACATCGAAAGCGCGACACCGCGCCAATACCTGCAACCGATCCTCGAAGCCAGGGGCAAAACAAAAACCATTCTCTCGTTTCATCACTTCTCACAAACCCCGGACAACCTGGAAGCGGTTTACGAAATCATGTCGGAAACTCCCGCCGACATCCTCAAAATCATTCCTTACGCCAGGGACATCAATGACAACACCGTCGTTTTCAACCTGCTTGCGCGGGCCAGAAAGGACGACCGGAGCCTGATTTCTTTTTGCATGGGAGAAAGGGGGGAAGTCAGCCGCATTCTGTCCCCTCTGCTGGGCGGATTCCTCACGTTCGGCTCGCTGGACACCGGGAAGGAAAGCGCACCCGGCCAAATCCGCGCCTCCACTCTGAAAGATATCTATCGGATCGGCCTGGAGCGGCAAGACGGCAAGGTCTATGGAGTCATCGGCGACCCGGTTTCAAAAAGCATGGGTTACCTGATCCATAACCGCGGGTTTGCGGCAATGGGACTGCCGCATATTTACGTGCCCTTCTGGGTGGAGAACACGCAAAAATTTTTCCCCGCCTTTGAGCCCTGGTTCGACGGCCTCAGCGTCACCATGCCGCACAAGGAAAAGATCATGTCCCTTCTGGACCGCATCGACCCTACGGCAAAAGCCATCGGCGCCGTCAACACCGTGGTGCGCGAGGCCGACGGCTGGGCCGGTTACAACACCGATTGTTCCGGAGCCATGAAAGCGCTGGCAGTGCACTGCGATGCGCGAGACAAAGATACGCTGATCATCGGCTCCGGCGGCACGGCCAAGGCCATCGGTTACGGAATCGTGCAACGCGGCGGCCGGCTGACCGTCACCTACCACAAAAACCGGGAACGCGGCGAGCGGCTGGCGCGGGAATTGAACGCCGAAGCGGCGGACATCCGCAACCTGGGAGACCGGAACATCGACATCCTGATCAACTGCTCCCCGGTGGGCATGAGTCCCGATGTCGACCAGACCCCGTTCCCCGCCCGCCTGCTGAAATCCGGAATGGTCGTCTTCGACTCCGTGTACAACCCCATGGAAACGCGGTTGCTCCGGGAAGCGCGAGCCGCCGGTTGCACCACCATCTCCGGAGTGGAGCTTTTCGTCAACCAGGCGGCGGAACAATTCGAGATGTGGACCGGCCAAAAAGCCCCTACCGATGCCATGCGCCGGGTGATCGCTGAAAAACTGTCCTCTTCCTAACGAAACCTTTGCATAAGCGTACTTGTTTGATTGTCATTGCGAGGCGGCAAAGCCGAGAAGCAATCCAGAAGGCTGGGGATCGCCACGCCGCTGGTCGCGGCTCGCGATGACACCGAGGGCGACAAAGAATCTCGGGTTAGGCAGAGATCCTCTTCCTAATCCGCCGACCGGTTGATTTCGCAAATCATCTCGTTGAGCCGACCGAAGTTCTGCTTGTTGAAATTCAGCACCAGGCGGGGGAGTTGCAAATATTCTTTTCTTTGGACTTCATCCTTGAGCGGAGGGGAGGCTTCAATTTTACCTTCCCGGAGAATATCTCCATACTCCCGATTCAAACGATCGAGCAAAGAGGAAGAAATGCCTCGGGTGAAACGGAGCACGGTGAGTTTCCTGACATAACGCAGGGAATGAAAAACCCGGTAATAGCCAACGATATAGGCCGCGGCGTCCTCCACGGAACGGGCGTGGTAAAAAAGTTTGAGGTCATCGGGAGAAATGAACTGTTTCTGCAAAAGCTCGTCCCGAAAACAAGCGATCCAGTGTTCCCAATAATTTTCCCCGGCGGGTTCCACGAGCACAATAGGGCGAATCATACATTTGCCGGTTTGAAACAGGGTCAGGTTTTCAAAACCTTCATCCAGGGTTCCAAAGCCTCCGGGGAAAAGCACCGTGGCATCCGATTCCTTGATGAAAAACAACTTGCGGGTGAAAAAATATTTGAACGTCATTAGCTTGGGATCGCCCTTGATGTACGGGTTGGCTTTTTGTTCCGAGGGGAACTTGATGTTGATGCCGAAGCTTTTTTCTTTTGTCGCGCCGAGGTTGGCGGCTTCCATGATGCCGCCGCCGGCTCCGGTGATTACCATGAAGTCATTTTGGACCAGGCGTTGCGCCAGTTCGCGGGCCATGAGATACCGCGGGTCGGTTTTTTCCGTGCGGCTCGAACCGAAAATAACCGCTTTCCGGGTCTCCCGGTAGGGAACAAAAATCCTCATAGCATGGCGGAGTTCCTTGAGCGCAGTGTTGATCAGCTTGTAATCGCCGACATCCTTGTGTTCCCGGCCCAGCTTGACCACGGTGGTCAGGATTTCCCGGAGCATTTCGTCGTTTTCTCCGGGAGAACAAAATTCGACCAGTTCCCGGATCAACTTTTCGGCCTTGGGATCGCCGACTTTATATTGACGGTTGTAGTTATTCATTTTCAAAGGAAGGAAAGCGAATTTTTTCCGGGGCGCGTATCTTATATATTACCAAGGCCAGGATCGCCAAGGATATCAGAATACCGCAAAACCCCAAAAGATATTCGCCGATGTAAAAAGTCACCGCGAGATTAAAACCGATTACACCGAAATAAACCGCCGGCCCAAGCAGAGCCCTGGCCGGCACGGCCCGCTTGCCGAAATCCTTAAATCCCTCGATCCGGCTCAACCGGGAATCCACTGCGCTGAACGCAAACAGGATGACCGCGCCGACCAGGAACCAGCCGGCGAAATTGGTCAAGGGGATGTTAAAATATTCTCCCTCCTCCTCGTAGGTGTAAATTTTTCCGAGGAACCAGCGGTCGCCGTGAAATGCCACGGGGTCGATAATCACGTCCAAAAGCATAAACAGAAGCGCCCCCGAAAAGATCACCCGGAGCGACCGTTTAACCGGCCCGCTTTCGACGATTTGCACATCCCAGCCGTTTTTTTTCAAGGGCGACCACAGCAACAGGCTCATGGTGTAACTGATATAGGATAGAAACGAGTAGGACAGTGAATCCATAAAGGGAACATTGGTGATCCACAGCTCCTGGTCGCGGGTCGTCTCGATATAATGATAAAGCCCGTAAGGGAACCCGTTGCGGGTGGAAGAGTATTCCGACAAAAAAGCGATGCCGTAGGCCAGAACGGTGAACAGCACGGCGCGGACAAACCCCATGTTGAGGGTGGCGACCGTCAAATAGGCGGCAAGGAAAATAAAAACATAGGGGCGAAGCAGTAACGTGCCGTAAAGCAGTTCCAGTAATTCCATTAAAGATGGCTGCGGACAGAGGATACGCCTTGAATAGAATGGTTGTTTTTAAACCATTCCACGGCTTCCGTCAAGGCGGTTTCCACGGGAGTTTGCGGCAGGCCGAGCCGGCGGACGGCCTTGGAAGGGTCGAAATACATTTTGTATTTCGCCATTTTCACCCCCCCGAGAGGCACCGCCGGTTCCCGGTGGGTGACCCGGTCGGCAATCATTTCGCTGGCCCATCCGGCCGCGTAGGCGATCCAGTAAGGCATTTTGATGACAGGGGCCTTGAGACCGGTTATTTTTTCCAGGGCCAGGAGAATTTCCTTCAAGGACATGTTTCGGTTGCCCAGGATGTAACGCTCGCCGTCAAGGCCCGATTGCTCCGCCAGGATATGCCCGCGGGCGCAGTCCTTGACGTGTATGAGATTCAGTCCGGTATCGAGGTAAGCGGGCATTTTGCGGTTTAAAAAATCCAGGATGATTTTTCCCGTAGGCGTAGGTTTGACGTCCCGGGGGCCGATCGGCGCGGTGGGGTTGACAATGACAACCGGCAAGCCTTTGCGGAAGAAATCCATGGCGAGGTTTTCCGCCTGGAACTTGGAGCGTTTGTAATCGTTGGACAGGGTGGCTGTATCCAGGGGGGTTTCCTCGTTGGCGGGCGCGCCGTCCGGCAACAGCCCGATACAGCCCACCGTGCTGGTGTAAACGACTTTTTTCAGCCCCATTTCCAGGGCCGCCTGAAGAATGTTTCGGGTGCCGTTGACGTTGATGTCGTAGATCAGTGTTTTATCCCGGTTCCAGAAACTGTAATAAGCGGCGGCATGGTAAAGGACCTCGCAATCCTTCAAGGCCGCTTTCAGGGAATCCTTGTCTCGCAGATCACCGTAAACTTTTTCCACTTCCAGACCGTCGATATTTCGGGTGTCGGCGTTTTTCCGCAGAAGAGTCTTGATCCGCCGTCCATCGCGCAGAAGTTCGCGGGCGATGGCGGATCCCAAAAATCCGGTCGTTCCGGTGACCAGGGTTTTCATATGTCGATTCGGGTTCGGGTCGGCGGCGGGGGGCAACCATTTACCAGAAACCGCCGTGAAAGCCGATTTAAAGGAAAATTTTTATATCCGCCGTTTTTTTGAGTTCGGCAACATATTCGCGCTTCTTTTTCTTGACTTCCTCCCGCAACAGCGCATTCATAATATCGGTTTTCATGTTTTCCAGCGGGATAGGTTTTTCCGGGTTGACATGGTTTAATTGGAAAATATGAAACCCGTCGTCATATTCGACGATGTCGCTGATTTCTCCCACTTTCATACGGGAAATGACAGCCGCGAAGGCGGGCACGGTCTGGTGGGCGTAAATCTCGCCAATATCACCGTCCCGGGGCTTGCTGAATTCATCTTCGGAATATTGCCGCACCAGTTCGACGAAATCGGCGCCGTCCTTCAATTTCCGGTGGATCATTTCGATTTTGTCGCGAGCTTCTCCGTTGACGATTTCAATCATCCGGTCGGCTTTTTTCTGGCTTTCGCTGTCCTCCGCCCGGCCCTGGGTTTTGGTGTTGATTTTACCCACGAAAATCTGGCTGACCTTGTATTTTTTGGGTTCGATAAACGAATCTCGATACCGGTTGTAATACGCTTCGACCGCGCTGTCCGGCACGTCAACGTGGGGCGCAATTTCGAGCCGGGTGACTTCGTCTTCGATCAGTTCTTTTTCAATTTTTTCTTCCAATTGGTTCAAGCTAAGGCGCTGGAACGCCAGGGCCATAAGAAACTTTTGCTGATCCGGAAATTTTGACTGGATGTTTTCGAGCTCCTGCCGGATGGTTTCCGGCTCGACCTTGACGTTCAATTCCTTGCCTTTTTGATAGAGCAACTCCTTTTCAATAGCTTGTGTGATGACGGCGCGGGCGAATTTTTCTTCCAGTTCGGGAGTGATCTGTTCGCCCTTCTGCCGGGACTCCATTCGCCACATGAACATCTTGTTTTTGAGGAATTCCGCGGTGATGTTCGTTCCGTTAACCGTAGCGACGATATCCGGGACGGGTTTTCCGTTGATTTTAAATTGCTCGGCGGCATCGACATCGGCCATAGAAAAGGCCGCCGCGAACGTTAACAAGACCGTCAATGAGAACCGCATGAAAAAGTTTGTCATTTTACTTTTATTTCCTCGGTGAATATTTTTTTCAAAAACTGCATTTTCCGGTCGATCCCCTTGACAGCCAGCAGACCCCGGGGCCACCATTGCCCCCAGCCCACCGAGGCGACATTGCTTTTGAAATTTCTATGGGACTGATAATAGGCGGTGTAAGCGCCTTTCCTGCCCTTTTTCTTGACGTCAACCCATGTTTCCGGCGAGAAGCCTTCAAGGTCGGCGATTTCCACCGGCGAATCATCCTTTTTGGTGATGACGATGAACCCTCCAGTGATGTCGAAATCCCGCATTCCAAACAAGGTTATGGTGGTGCCTTTCGGACCGAACAGGTCCAGTTGGTAATCGCCGCTTTGCTGGTACAGATTGAACTGGCTGAAATCATTGCAATTTTCGTTTTCCCGCAAATTGATGAAGTCGGCGCAATGACCGCAGGGGCCGTAGAGAAACGGGTCTCGTTTCCACAGGTTGATTTCGGCCTTTGGAGAGCCAAGGGCGGGGCCGGAGACAAGCAAAAATACACATAAGGTCAGGTAATGGGCGATGGTTTTCATGAAATTCGGCGTTTTGTAACACTCGGCGTTTCGGCGGTTTTCACGCAACCCTATTATAGAGACTTTCTACAAAAGGCTCAATAGTGAACCCGGCGGGGAATCCCGCGGTCGAGGCCGCGAAAATCATCAGGCGCCCATTGGAGATACGAATGACTCTCTCTTCCGGTTTTTATCTTTGAATTAGATAAATCTTCACTTGATTTAGTAAGAAATTTCTTTTAGACTTCCCTGATTTTGTTTTTCGATATCCCCTTTTTGGGGTTTTCGGCGTTCTTATAAGAAGCATTTTTCTGCCAAGACTTTTACCTTTTCCGCCACAACGGGAGAATCTAATGAGAAAAAAAGTTGCTTGCAGGTTTTCAATAGTTGTTGCCCTGATCACGTTCCTGGCTTTCCTATCGCCGGCATCGGCAGGAACCCGCCTGGAGATTGCAGATGACAAATGGGTGAATTTCGGCTTTGGCCTTAAGAGCAGTTACAAGTCCGTTGAAAACGGCGCGCTGACCGGCAAGAATCGATTGAACGATTTTGAAGTACAAAACATCCGGCTTTACATCACTTCGCAGATACAAAAAGGCATCAAGGTGACCTTCAATACGGATTTCAAGCCGGACACCGGCAATCTCGTTCTTCTGGACGGCGCGGCGAAATTTCGCTTCAACAACTGGTTTAATATCTGGGGCGGCCGGTTTCACATCCCGAGCGACCGCACCAACCACAGCGGCCCGTACAACTTGAATGCCTGGGACTTGCCATTCGTACAAAAACTGCCCAATTTCGCCTTCGGACGCGACAACGGCGCCGCCGTCTGGGGAACCAATACCAGCGGCAAGTTCAAGTACCAGTTCGGCGCCTATCAGGGCCGGAGAAACAATACCAACTCGCAAAGCAATCCCAACCAGGAAACCAACCTGCTGTACGCCGGGAAGTTACAGTACAACTTTTGGGATACCGAAGCCGGATACGGCAACAAAAACTCGTATTTCGGCAAAAAAGATATCCTCGCCATAGCTTTCGTGGCCATGCACCAGGACGACGGCGCCGGCACCCAGGAAAATCCGGGCGCCTATAATGAGTGGAGCATCGACTTCCTGTTTGAAAAGAAACTGGCCAACAAGGCCGTCGTAACGCTCGATTTCACCTATTACGACTACGACCTGGAAGACGTTGCCGATGCCAAGTTGATCGGCGGGGAGGCGTTTTATGTCTCCGGCAATTATCTGTTCCCGCGAAAATTCGGCTGGGGACAAATACAGCCCTACGTTCGCTACCAGGAATTTAACCGCGACTCCACCAACCGCGTGGGCGAACGCGGCAGGCATGACCGGATCGAGGGGGGCATCAATTATATTATTGACGGGCATAACGCCAAAATCGCCTTGTTTTATTTCAGCGACGACCCCGGCCCCGGCCAGCCGAATGCCGACACCATCAAAATTGGCGCGCAGGTGCAGTTTTAAGGCGTCCAGGGTGGAAGGGGGCTTCTCCTCCATCCCCTGCCGGGAGACCTTTGCATAACCCGCGATTCTTCTCCGTTCCGGTGTCATCGCGAGCCGCACTAG
>JBHHYO010000069.1:0-14328 GCA_046757665.1 Nitrospinales bacterium | reverse complement strand
TAAATCGGCTTGCAGTGCCGGTTGCCTTCTTTCCTTAAACAGTAGTAGCATGTTATTGAGAATCACATTGAAGGACAAATAAAGACATGGCGACACGAGAAAAGTTGAGATTAGGCGATGTCCTGGTCCAAGCGGGAGCGATCACCAAAGAGCAGTTGGAAGAAGCGCTTCGAATTCAAAAAACGAGCGGCGAACGACTGGGAAAAACCCTGGTTCGAATCCGGTTTCTTACCGAGGACAAACTGGCCGACAGTCTTGCCAAGCAGTTGAAAATCCCTTATGTCGACCTGCGGGAGATCAAGATCAACCAGGCGGCGATCAAAAAGGTGGAACAAAATATCGCAGAGAAACACACGCTGATTCCCATTGCCATTCAAGACGGGCAGTTGACGGTCGCCATGGCCGACCCACTAAACATATTCGCCATCGACGAGGTGACCATTCATTCGGGAATGGACGTCAAACCCGCGGTCAGCCCCGGCGAGGACATCGAACATGCCATCCAGGAGTATTACGGGGTCGCGGCCTCGATCGAGGCCGCCATGAAAAGCATCGGCGTACTGGACGCTAAGAAACAGGAAGCCCAGGCCGTGCTGGAAGACCAGCCCGCCGCCGCCGCTTTGGAAGTGTCCGAGACTCCCGTGGCAAAACTGGTGGAAGTGATCCTTAAGCAGGCGCTGGATGACGGCGCCAGCGATATCCACATCGAACCCACTGAAGACGATCTCAATATCCGTTACCGGATCGACGGAGTGTTGTTCGAGGCCACCCACCCGCCGAAAAGCGTTGAGTCGGCCTTGATTTCGCGCATCAAGGTAATGTCCAACCTGGACATCGCGGAAACACGGGCTCCGCAGGACGGAGGGTTTTCCATAAAACTGGGCGCCAAGGAAATCGAACTGCGCGTTTCCACCTGCCCCACCATCTATGGCGAAAACATGGTTTTGCGTATCCTCGATAAAAGCAAACTCATGGTTGATTTAAAAACGTCTGGCTTGATGGGAAGCAGTCTGGAAAAATACCAGACCCTGCTGAAAAAACCCTACGGGGTAATTCTGGTCACCGGCCCCACGGGAAGCGGGAAAACCACCACGTTGTACGCTTCCCTGAACCTGCTGGATTGCAAGACGAAAAACATCAAAACCATCGAGGACCCGGTGGAATACCGTTTGCCGGGCATCCGCCAGACCCAGGTGAACCCGAAAGCGGGGATCACCTTTGCCACGGGTTTGCGCTCCCTGATGCGGCAGGACCCCGACATCATTATGGTGGGTGAAATCCGAGATGGCGAAACCAGCGACATTGCCATCCAGGCCGCCTTGACGGGCCATCTGGTGTTGAGCACACTGCATACCAACGACACTGCGGGGGCCTTGTCGCGGTTGTCCGACCTGGGAGCCGAGCCGTTTTTGCTGGCCTCGTCGATCGTTGGCGTTCTCGCTCAGCGCCTCGCCCGGAGGATTTGCCAGAATTGCAAAACGAAGTATGAACTCGGCCCGGATGAGTTGAAACAGTTGTTCCCAAAGGGAACCGATAAAAAGGTTTTGCTAAGCCGCGGCGAAGGATGCCGACAGTGTAAACGAAGCGGATACCAGGGCCGAATCGGCATTTTCGAAGTATTAATGGTCACTGATGATATCCGGGCACTGATTTTAAAACAGGCCGCTCCCATGACCATTCTTAAAGCCGCCAGGCAAACCCAAGGATTAAGAACCTTGCGTTATGACGCCCTGCAAAAAGTTTTGAACGGTTACACTACCTTAGAGGAAGTAAACCGCGTAACGTTCGCCGAATAAACGTTCAATGTGCGGGAGCCGAGGGCCAGAAGCCGGAAATTGAACCACGCCGATAAGGTCGTCTATCACCTTTCCCCCAGCCACCTTCCCGCTTCTGCTCCTTAAAAGACCATGGGGAACCCAAAACTCGAAAAAAGCCAGTCGATTTCCCTGCACCACCTGCTGAATAAAAAACTTTCTCCCGGTTTGTTCCTGGTAGTTCCGATGGTGGTTGCTCTCTTTGCTTTCAGCTCCGGTTTCGTTGCCCTTGACCTGATGGAACATTTTTTCCTGACCGAGAATGTTCCCTTTGAACCCCTGGAACAGGCAAAAATCCATGAAACCATGGGTATCATCAAACTGGAGATTCTTTTCTTCACCGTGTTGGGAGTTTTTTCCGGATTAGGTATCGCTTACGCGATTTCCAAGCCCTTGAAACAGATTACGGCGAGAGCCCGGCAGATTGCCAGAGGCGACTTCAACGCCAAGCTGGAAGTGGAACGGCTCGATGAATTGGCTCCGGTGGGAAAAGATTTTAACCTCATGGTTTCCTCGATCAACAAATATCTGATCGACGGCATGAGTAGCAGATGGTTCTTGCTGGATAAGGCGGGAAATATCCTGTCCATGAACTCTGGTGCCATGAGCATTTTCGGCAAGGAGGCGAAGGACTTCATCGGCAAACCCATGGGCGATTTGCTCGAAACCCTCCATACCACGGAAAATTTAAACCGGTTAATTTACGAATCCCTGCAACACCAGAAAACGCTTACCGAACGGGAAATTAAGGTATTGACGGAAAACGGCCGGGAAATCCGTTTGTTGCTTTCCACCACAATTCTCAAGGACACCGGCGACCATATGATGGGAATGATCGCCAGCATCAAGGACCTGCACCACGCCCAGCGGATTACCGAACAAATCCGGCGGCGCGACAAGCTGGTGTCCCTGGGACAAATGGCGGCGAACCTGGCCCACGAAATCCGCAATCCGCTGGGCACCATCAAAGGCTTGACCCAACTGCTGGAGGAGGAATTCCAGGAAGACAGCCGCGGCCGCGGCTACACCCGTACGATCATCAGGGAAGTTGGCCGGCTGAACCAGGTGGTTTCCGATCTACTCCATTTTACTCAGCCTTCCATCATAGAGTTCAATCTTTGCTCCATCAATGAACTGATGGAGCAGGCCTGGATATTGACGGGATTTGAAATGGAAAAAAAGACCGTTCGCGTCGTCCGGAATTTTGCTTCCAACCTGCCACCGGTGCAAGCAGAGGGCAGAAAACTGGTCCAAGCTTTTCTCAACATTATGCTGAACGCTTTGCAAGCCGTCGGAGATACGGGCGAAATCCGCATGAGCACCGAATATCAGCCCGCGGATGCGGCATCCTCTTCCGGTCAAATGATCGTGGTGAACATCATGAACGACGGTCCGCCGATTGAGCCCAACATGCAATCCCGTATTTTTGAACCGTTCGTAACCACCAAAACAGCGGGCATCGGCTTGGGTTTGGCGATCACCCGCCAGATCATTATTCTGCATAGCGGAGAAATTTCCGTGTTCCGCGAGGGTGATTTTACCGTTTTCAGGGTCGAATTGCCCGTGGAGAACCAGGTAGCCGAATCCGTCACGACCACTTATCCCAGCCAGACTTCCCTGGACGGCTCCTGACGTAAACCTTTTGAGACCCCGAAACTTCATGAGCGCCGCCAACATCCTGATCGTTGATGATGAGGAAGGCATACGATTCTTCCTCTCCGAAACCATCGCCAAGGAAGGATATCGCTACAAAACGGCGTCCAACGGCGAGGAGGCCTTCCGGCTCCTGGAACGCGAACGGTTCGACCTTGTTATCCTGGACTACAACATGCCGGGCCTGAACGGAATTCAGACGTTCACAAAAATAAAGGAAACCCATCCCGAAATCGTCGGCATTCTGATCACCGCGTATGGCAATAAAAAACTGGCCATTGAGGCGATGCGCGTTGGTTTGTTCGACTATTTCACAAAGCCTTTCGACATAGAAGAGATCCGGATAGTGATGCGGCGGGCCGCGGAGCGCAGTCGGCTTCAAAAGGAAGTCAAAACCTTGCGCTCCAATCTGGAGGAGCGAGCCCCCAATATTCTCGGCACGAGTCAGGCAATTAAAGACGTTCTCGAACGAGTAAACAAGGTTGCGGCAAGCAATGTTGCGGTTCTCATTCTTGGAGAAAGCGGCACGGGAAAGGAATTAATAGCCCAGGCCCTGCACTTTGGCAGTCCGCGGCAACACGAGCCTTTCATCAAAGTAAACTGCACCGCTATTCCGCATGACCTGTTGGAAGCGGAATTTTTCGGATTTGAAAAGGGCGCCTTCACCGGAGCCGTGAAACGCAAGATCGGAAAATTCGAGCAGGCCCACGAGGGAACACTGTTCCTGGATGAAATCGGCGACATGCCCCTCACCACGCAATCGAAAATATTGCGGGTCATCCAGGAAAACGAATTGGAACGTGTGGGCGGCGAAACGTCCATCAAGGTGGATATCCGCCTCATCACCGCCACCAACAAGGACTTGAAAAAGGCCGTGAAGGAGGGTGAGTTCCGCGAAGACTTATTTTATCGGCTCAATGTCGTTTCCATCAAAATCCCTCCACTGCGGGAGCGCAAACAGGATATTCCCGTCCTGGCCAACCATTTTCTCGAGCTGTATAACAGAAAATTCAGAAAAGACATCGAAACCATCTCCGACGGCGGCATGGAACTGCTGATGAACTACGCCTGGCCGGGAAATATCCGCGAACTTGAGAATGTGATCCAAAGAGGCATCATTCTTGCTTATGAAAATAGTTTGGGACGCAAACAGCTTCTGGAGGTCTACCCGTCTCTGGGAGACGGTTCTCCAGAACCGTTGTCCGGCCCAGCATTGCAGGACAAGATGGAGACGCTGGTCGGCGCCACGGAAAAACGCCTGATCCTGGAAGCGTTGCGGGAGGAAAACTGGAAACGCCAGGAAACCGCCGACCGGCTCGGCATCAGCCGGAAAAGTTTGCACAACAAGATGAAAAAATATGGACTGATCGAATAGAGAGCCCTCCTATGTCGAAAAACCAAATTGTGAGTGCGGCAGGTCCTTGCTTCCGCATTTTTTATTCTATATTCTATAATTCGGGTGATGATCTCGCACGTCACAGCCCAATTACAACTTTCCGGTTCGAACGATGACCTTGTTTCAGTACAACGCCAGGAATAAAAGAGGACAACTTGTATCGGGGACGATGAATGCCCCTGATGCGAACGCTGTGGGCCAGGAACTGGCAAGGATGGGGCATTTCCCCGTAAAAATCCACACCGAGTCCGCCGTCACGGAGAAGAAAGAAAAGAAGAGTTTCCTGCAAAAATTCCAAAAGGTCACGAGTAAGGACATGGTGTTATTCACCCGCCAGATGGCGACGCTGTTCAACGCCGGAATTCCCTTGCTCGGCATTTTGGCGGCGCTCAAGGATCAGATAGAAAGCCCGAAATTCAAGGATGTTATTGCCCAGGTGCAGATAGACATCGAGGGCGGCTTGTCCTTGTCCGAAGGGATGCGGAAGCATCCCGACGTGTTTTCGGAACTGTTCCTCAGCATGATCGAAGCGGGAGAGGCCGGCGGGGTCATGGATGAAATTCTCAGGCGGCTGGCGGACCTGCTGGAAAAACAGGCGGAAAACGAAGCGAAAGTCAAGTCGGCCTTGCAGTATCCCAAAATGGTGTTATCGGCCATGGTATTCGCCATCAGCATTTTGATGTGGAAGGTGGTCCCGACATTCATCGCAATGTTTGAAAAAGAGAAACTTCAACTGCCGCTGGCCACGAAAATGCTTATCGCTTTCAATCATGCTTTCACCACTTACTGGTACTATCTACTGGCGAGCGTCGTTCTGGCTTATCTTGCTTTCAAGAGGTACACCGCGACCGAAATAGGTCACAGACAATGGGATCACCTGATGCTCAAAATGCCCATCATGGGACCCGTCATGCTCAAATCCTCAATGGCCAAGTTCGCCCGGATTCTGGGCACCCTGCAAATGGGAGGTGTGCCCATTCTGGATATTCTCACCGTCACTGCCAAGGTGGTGGATAATGTGGTGATCGAAAAAATCATTCTGGACGTGCGTACGGGTGTGCAGGAGGGCCTGGGGCTTGCCGCTCCTTTGAAAACGAGCGGCTTCGTTCCTCCCCTGGTCACGCAAATGATCGCCGCCGGCGAAACTTCCGGCGCGTTGGACGAGATGATGCTCAAGGTGGCGGACTATTACGACGAGGAAGTCGACCGCGCGGTTAAAAGCCTTTCCACCATGATCGAGCCTATACTGCTGGTGTTCATGGGGGCAACCGTGCTGTTCCTCGCCTTGGCGATCTTTATGCCCATGTGGGATTTGACGCAGATGGCCAGAAAATAAAATGATTGTTTTGCGAACATAGAGGTTTCCTGATGCAAATCCGCCGAAACAAAATTCCGAACAAGGAAGAGGGATTCACTTTTATAGAATTGATCCTGGTCATTGTCTTGATAGGGATTTTAAGTTCCGTCGCCGTGCAGAAAATGCTTTCCGTCGCCGAAAACGCTGAAATCGCCGCTGAGGACCGGACCATTGAGATCATGCGGCAGAATATCCTGAACAATTTCGGCGACGATCTGATCAAGGGCAAGGCGGCTTTCTTCCCGGGAAATCCCTTCCAGAATTTGCGAAAAGTTCCGGAAGGTTATGACCGCCGGCGCATCACTCCGCCCACCGGCCTGGCGCAAGACGACCGGTTATGGGTCTTCGTGCTGGGAACGCGCGGAGAGTCTAACCTGACGCCGGAAAGAGTCGGCACCACTCTGCCCACGTTCCAGGCCAGCGGATTTATTTACCACCAGCGCCGCGACCATAGCATTATTAAATGGCCCTACGATTCCACCACCGGAATCATCGGCAGTAAGATCATCGCCCAGCGCAGTGACGCGAAAGTGGAGCGAGATACACAAAAGGCCCAGCGCGGCCAGTTGACCGAACAGGACATCCTGTTCCAGAGAAAAAGAGCGCAAACGGAAAAAAACCGGGCGCGGGAAATCCGCCAGAGAATCAAGCGGCGCCAACGCGAGGAACGTTTGCAACCCAGACTACCGGGACAAAAAAACATCCCACAATAAACGGGGGAAGATTGAATGGGCATTATTTATGATATTTTGTTGACAGCGGGAGAAATCGTAAGCCTTATCCTGGTGGCCGTATCGTTTTTGTTCAGCGCCCTCATCCTGTTCAAACCCGCCCTGGCCGCGCGCATCAACAGCAACTTTAAGCAGTGGTTTCCCACCAACGAGCGTTTCCAAAAACTGGAAACCGAGATTCAAACCACGGAAACCATCATCAAGTACCGATGGCTGATCGGACTGGTATTTTTTCTTGGCGCCGTTTATACAATCTATTTTCTGTTGGTCGGGTTTGATCAATCCAAATTCATCGCGCTGGTCATCAAACCTGAAACCCAAACTGCCGAGATGTTCACGGCCATGATCATGGATTTCCTGAGATGGCTCCTCGTGATATGGTGCGTGGTCGGCGCCGCCCTTTGCCTGATCTTGACCCTCCTCCCCGAGCGCTTCAGAAAACTCAGCCAGACGCTGGACGCTTTCTTCTCCACGCAAAAAGTACAGGACCTGATCGATACCTCATCGGACAGCTTGGACCAATGGGTGTTGAAAAACCATGTGCTGGTAGGTTTTTTCCTGTTCATGGGATCCTCTTTTCTCGCTGTGTTTTGCCTGACCACCTGGTTTGTCAGATAACATGAAAAAAATTTTAATCGCCAACGTATTGACACTTGTCACCCTGAGCAAGTGTTGGCACCCTGAAGCCGCATTGGGTAATCAGGGTTACAAATCGGGTAAGCTCCTACCACTGAAATTCGATATTTCCTTATAAATATACTTATAAAACCTCATTTTGCCCTCGCCGGGCTCAATTTCACAATTGGTCCGATTTTTGCAAAACCATCTTGGTAAGGGAAAAATCCCAAAGCGGTTCCAGAGGGGAACTCCCAACACCGTCTAACTTTTAAGCGAGGAATAAAAATGAACACGAAAGAACTTGTAAAAAACAAAAAAGGTTTCACCCTGATCGAGTTGATCATGGTAATCGTAATCCTGGGAATCCTCGCGGCGGTGGCCGTGCCGAAATTTATCGACTTGAAGGGCGACGCACGCACCGCGCGTGTGCAGAATCTGACCGGAGCCCTGCGGTCGGCGGTCAATCTGTTGCACGCCAGGTATATCATCAACGGCTCGGTATACGACGCGACTGCCGTTGTCGCCTCGGTGGATGCCCAAGGCCTGGTGCCTCTCGTCTCCAACGCAAACGCCATTACCGCGGATGACGATGGAACCACAAAAACCTGGGTTTTTACACCCGTGAGCGGCGTCACCTCGCCGGCCGTAGTGGGTGATCCCTCCTGACCCGTTGCGCCTGAGGAGGGTGCTCTTCTCCTTTGTTGAAGGGGAGGCCGGCAGTTGGACTGCCTCCCCTTCACAAAAGCGGGGCGCGGAGAAACTCAACGCCCTTGCCATTCTGAGCCTTTTTCGCAACCTGACAGAAAAACACGGAAGGGGAATCATTATGGAATTCCCCATGCGGCCTATTTTATGTCCCCCACGGTAACTGCCCGGGAAGTCCTGGTGGCGGGCTTTTTGTTTGCTTGCCTGGCCGTGGGCTATTTTTGGGAAATGGCCGGTTCGGACCCCATCTTTTCGGGGGGCGACGCCGCTTTTTTCTTCATCCCGCTTCGCAAACTCTGGGTGCAGGCGGCACAGAATTTTTCCTTCCCCCTGTGGAATCCTTTCTCGCTGACGGGTATGCCGTTGTTCGCAACGATGCAACCCGCCATTCTCTATCCTTTCAGCCTGTTTTACCTGTTCCTGCCTTTTTACCTGGTTTTTAATTTAACCGTTATCCTCCACTATGGTTTGGCGGGACTCGCCATGTACCTGTTGATGAGGGGACTGCGATGCGGCATCGCCGCCGCGGCCGTTTCCGGTTTGACTTTTATGCTGAGCGGCTATCTGTTTTCGCTCCAGCGCTACCCCTCCACCCTGTTTCCTGTAGCCTGGGTGCCGCTGTTGCTGTTGTGCTATTTTGCCGGCTTGTTGAAGAATGACCGGCGCTACGCCTTGCTGGCCGCGGGAGCCGGAGCGGTGATGCTGTTCGCCGGGGGAGTCGAAACCTGTTATCAGGTTTTCCCCTGGCTGGTTGTCTTTACCGTATTCCCGCGGATGGTGTTCGCGGAGCGGCCTTGTCCCAGCGGCTCCAGGCGGTTGTCCTACCTGGTAGTATTTTTTGCCGCGTGGGCGGGGTTGTCGGCCATCCAGTTACTGCCGGCGTTTGAGCTGTCGCGCTGGTCCATTCGTAGCCAGGGACTGCCCATCGGAGAAGCGGCGATATGGTCCCTGAAATTCCGTGAACTCCCGTTGTTTTTCTTTCTGGACCTCTATGGCTATTTCACGGGGGAAAAAAATTACCTGTCCAATCAAAACTGG
The DNA here is from genome assembly GCA_046757665.1 of Nitrospinales bacterium. Taxonomy (GTDB): domain Bacteria; phylum Nitrospinota; class Nitrospinia; order Nitrospinales; family JAJDAT01; genus JBHHYO01. The sequence continues at coordinate 5,016 of JBHHYO010000069.1, read as the reverse complement.
ATGCAAACACTTTATCTCGGAGCGATTCCCTTTTTACTGTCCGGATATTATTTCCGCAAGGGCGGTACGCGCGTCTGGTCCTTTTTGCTGGTTATTGTGTGGTCCCTGGCTCTGGCCCTGGGAAGCAACACGCCGCTTTTTGTTTTTCTGAGAGAGTACATGCCCTTTTTCGATGCGTTTCGCTATCCGGTAAAATTTATCCTGCCCGCCGTTTTGGTCATCGCCATGGCCGCCGGGCTGGGATATGACCGGTTCCAAAAAGACATCCGATCGGCAAACGGCGCGGCGGTTGCCTGGTCCCGCAAGCTGTTGATTCTGGCGGTCGGCTCGATATTGGTTTTCGCTTCCATTGACTTCTTCAACGATTCTTGGGTGCGCTGGTTCACCGAAAACGGGCTGGTTCCCCCGACGTTCAATCGAATTTGGGTCAATTTGGGCAACCTGCAACGACTGCTGGCGTTTACCGCCGTGTTTTGCCTGCTGTGGTTTCTGGCCGCCAATATCTCCATCAGCAGGCAGTGGTTGCTTCGCGGCTCCGTTTGTTTGTTGGCGCTCGACCTGTTTTTCGGCAGTCACGGCCTTTCCTTCAAAATTGCCGCGGAACGCTACGACCGGGCCAGCGCCAATATGCAACGCATTCTTTCCGACCCCGGTCTGTACCGGGTGTATTTGACGCCGGAAACACGATATGATTTTTTCCACCGCCTGGTCCGGGAGCAGAGGATGCGCTTTGAAATCCAAAACAGTATGGTCTTTCCGTTAATCGGCGTTCCACATGGGATGTACTATGTAAGCGGTTTTGTAATCATGCGTCCCCTGCTGTTCGAAAACGTCAAGAACCTGTTAAAGGGCCTGCCGCCGGAGCGGCGGATGGATTTGTTGAACATGCTGAACGTCAAATATATCGTCTCGGCGGACAAGCTGAATTTCAACAACCTCAAGCTGGTCAACGAGGAACCGGTGAAATCTCCGAAGACCGCCCGGCCCGCCAAGACAAAGGAAACCATCAAACTGTATGAGAACCCGGACGCACTGCCGAGAGCTTACCTGGTGAGCGCCTGCCGGCAGGTGCGCTCGGAAAAAGAGTATCCCGAAACTTTTTCCGGAAAGAATTTCCAACCGCGTAAAATAGTTCTTCTGGACGAATCACCGGAAAAACTGCCTTGCGGTCCAGTGCCCCCTTCCACGCCGGCCCCCGCGCATGAGGATGAATCCGTGGTTTTTTCGAAAACCGGTCTCAACTCGCTGGCGCTGACGGTGAAGCTGGAATCGAGAAAATTCCTCTTTTTGAGCGAAGCATGGTACCCCGGCTGGGAGGCAACGGTGGACGGAAAACCGGCAAAAATTTACCGCGCCAATTTCGCCTTTCGGGCGCTCTTGCTTGAACCGGGAACGCACGCCGTGCGCTTCGACTACAACCCCATGTCCTTCAGGGCCGGCCTGGCAATAAGCCTGGCAACGCTCCTGATCGGAATTTTTATGTGGCGAAAGACGGCAAATGAGCGCACCCAACCCTGAACCCCTGAATGTCCGCTATTGGCCCGCGCTGGCGCTTGCCGCCGTCGCGTACCTGCTGACGCGCTGTTACGCAATCACCCTGTTCCCGGTCTTTACCGACGAGGCCATTTATATTCATTGGGCGCAAATCATCGCCGATGACGCGCATGAATTGTTCATCTCCAAAGTGGACGGCAAGCAACCCCTGTTCATGTGGCTCAATGCCCTGACCCTGGGGTGGTTTGCCGATCCCCTGGTGGCCGGAAGAACGGTCTCCATTCTTGCCGGCGGCTTTTCGCTGGCCGGTGTTTATCTCATCGGCCGCCGCCTCTACGGCCCGGCCGTCGGCATCGTCGCGGCATGGTGTTACGTGTTTCTCCCCTACACCCTGCTCTTCGACCGGCTGGCGCTGGTGGACAGCCTGCTCAGCGCCCTGGGCGTGTGGATTTTCCTCGTTGCGTGGAGCCTCGCCCGGTCCCCGGACCGGCGGTATTCCGGATACCTCCTTTTGGGCGTCCTGCTGGGATTGTCTCTTCTGACCAAGGCCACGGGACTGCTTTTCTTCCCGGTAGTGGCCATGGTGTTTTTGTTGTACCGACGCCATCGGCAACCCGGCCTTGCGGTCGGGGCAGGCCTGGCCCTCCTGGCCGCCGCCGCCGTCATCCTGCCCTTTTTCCTGGCCGGGCAGGGCATTATGGTCCAAGAGCGCACCTTGATTTTTCACCGTTCGGACCTGGTCTTGAGCTGGGACGAGCTTCTTTCATTTCCCTGGCTGATCTGGCTACGCAACGTTTTGGTGATTTGGGAATTTTATTATACGTATCTCACATGGCCGGTGGTCGTGGTTTTGGCTTTTGCCGTTTTCCTGGTTTTGGCGGAGCGGAAAAAAACCGGCCTGGCATTGCTGTCCTGGGCGGTCCTTCCCACCCTGGCGATTGTTGTGGTGGCGAAAGGATTCTTTTCCCGTTACTTCGTCCTCGGGCAACCTCCCCTGGCAATCTTGGCGGCCCTGGCCCTGGTCCGCCTGGCGCAATTCCTTTCCACCGCTGTCGAAACGCGAACTTTTTTCTCGCAATGGAGCTCGACCGTTCGCGTCGGAGCCGTCTCGGCCCTGCTGTTGCTGTTGACCCTGTCGGACGGGTTTTTTTTTACATGGCGGCTGACGCACGATCCTTTGAACACGCCCGTGCACGAGTTCGACCGGACGCATTACCTGGAAGGCATGAACTCCGGCTACGGCATCGCCGAGGCACTGAAATTCCTGAAACAGGAAAGCCGCCGGGGCGAGGTGGTGCTGATGATTTCAACCAACCCGGGGAATCCCCAGGAGGGACTTGAAATTTATTTGCGGGGCCAAAAAAACGTGGTGATTGTGCCAACGGTCTGGTGGCCCCAACATCCCCGCCTGATCCCGCCGAGCGGATGGTTCCCCTTCTTCGCCTCCAAATACAAGCGGCGTCCGCAGAACATACAGCCGACGTCCCGACTGCGAAACGCTTACTTCGTTTATCCTTTCGTGGACTACCCGCGGGAAAAATTCCTGGCCGCAAATCCGGAATTTAAAAAAGTCTGGAGCTATCGCAAGCCGGACCCGCAATACTCCCTGGACATTTTCAAACGGGACGGCGGAAACTCATGAACCGGTCGTATCTTTTTTTGTGCCTCGTCCTGCTGGCCTTTGTCGGCGGCGAAAACATTTATTTGCCCCTGAGCCCCACCGAGACCTCAGCTCTTATGGGATTTCTGGCGCTGGGATTTTTGTTCCTCAACCTCGCCCACCGGCAAAGAGCCGCCTCGCAACGCGCCCGCCTGACCGGGCCGACCGCCTGCCTGCTACTTGTACTCACCTGGTCGGCCCTGGGATATTTTTACACCGTGGATTTGGACCTGAGTTTTTACGCCACCGTAAAATCCGTGGCGGCCATGGCTTTCGCCCTGGGCTTGCTACTGTATTTAAAGAATGAAGAACAAGTCACGGAAATCTTTTGGGTCCTGGTGGTCTGCGCGGCGATTCATGCCCTGTTCGGCGTCGTCGGACAGTATCCGCCAATCCAGTCGGCGCTTCACGGATATCTCAAGGGACTGTTTACGCAAACCCCACCAACCGGCCCTCGGCTTTGGGAGGCGTCGATATCGACATTTTTCAACGCCAATTATTTCTCCGGTTACCTCCTGCTGAATTTGCCCATAAGCATTTATCTTTTCCGGAGACACCGCGGGGGAACGCCGCGTGTCGTTGCCGCCTGCCTGCTGGCCTTGCTGTTGCTGGGCTTGGCCTTTTCCGGGTCGCCGGGCGGGCAGGTCGTCGCCTTACTGCAACTGGCAGTCGCAACGGGCTACGCCCTGGGAACGCATAAACTCAAAACCCGCGCCGTCCGCGGCGCGCTGTGCGCCGGACTGGTCCTTGGACTGCTGGCCGCGGGACTGTTTGTCAAAGAGCGAATGGATGAAGCGCAACAAGTGCCGTCAGCCGTCAACATCCACGAGGTCGCCTGGAACTGGGACAACATGATCAACCGTTTCCTTTACTGGCAAGGCGCCTGGGAGATATTCAAACGCTATCCCGTCACCGGAAGCGGACCCTTGACGTTCATCGCCGTTTATCCGCAGGCCATGGCGCAAACCGAACCCGTGGCGCGGCCCCGCTACATCCAGAAACGCCCCCCGCACGCCCATAGCCTCTATGCCCAGACACTCTCGGACTCCGGGCTGATCGGGTTTGCCCTGCTGGCGGCCTTGCTGGCCGTGCTTTTTAAACGCTTGGCGAACCAGCCGAACCATCCCCACCGCCCTGCCGTGTTTTACCTGAGCCTGGCCGCCGCCGGGTTCATTGTCCACAACCTGATCGAGTACAACTGGCTGGTTTCTATTTTCATTTATTACATTGCGCTACTGGTCGTCCTCATCGACTTTCTGAGCCGCGAGGCAGACGGCGGCTGGTCCCTGGCCGGCCGCGCGGCGATGGCGGCGGTTGCCGGCTTTTCCATCCTCGGTGCCGCGGCGGTGGCCGATTTTTACTTTTATGACCGGTCAACCCACCGTCAAATAGCAACCGCCCGCACCCTGGAGGACGTCGCCTCCCATGCCGAACGGGCAAAATCGCTCTGCGGCCGATGCGCCCTGCCCCGACTCATCCTGGCGCGAACGTTTCTCGAAGGCTACCGGCAGACGCACAAGCAAATCCTGTTGACGGAAGCCGAGCGCGAACTCCACGCCGCCGCCAGGCTCGCCCCCTACAATCCGGAACCCTCGATCCGCCTGAAACAAATCCGCCAATTGCGCCGCCAGGAACTAGCAAAGCCGCCCAAATAGAAGGCTCCGCGCCTGCCGGAAACGGTTTCACCTGACCGAATCGCCCGCATCTGCTGTGGTCGTTCGTCCGCCCGGTTGCGCTTGACGCCGGTTAACCGCTTGATACGGGTCAGCCCATTCACCCCGGCCTTGGGCCGGAAAAAAATTTTTTGAAAAACGAGGAACGAAATAGTCGAAACGTCAGGCCATAAAACCACCAACCCCTTG
>JBHHYO010000068.1:0-14499 GCA_046757665.1 Nitrospinales bacterium | reverse complement strand
CTACAGAGGGTTTTGATTGCCACGCCGCGGGGGGAGCACATTCCCATGGCCCAGGTTGCCAGGATCAAGATCAGGAAGGGGCCTCCCGGAATCAAGAGCGAAAACGCGCGCTTGAACACCTGGATTTATGTCGATCTCAAGAATATCGACGTCGGGACGTACGTCGCCAACGCACAAAAGATACTTGCGGAAAAGGTCAGCATCCCGGCGGGCTACAGCCTGTTCTGGAGCGGCCAATATGAGTATATGGAACGCGCCAAGGCGCGGCTGAAAATCGTGATACCGGTTACACTGATCATCATTTTTCTTCTGCTTTATTTTCATTTCAGCAACTTCACCGAAGCCCTCATCGTCATGCTCTCCCTGCCCTTTGCCATGGTGGGCGGCATCTGGTTGATGTTTTATTTGCAATACGAGATGAGCGTGGCGGTGGGAGTCGGCTTCATCGCCCTGGCCGGTGTCTCGGCGGAAATCGGCGTTTTGATGCTGACCTACATCGACCACGTTTACGAAAAGAAAATGCAGTCCGGGGGAATAGCAAGCAAAAAGGAATTGATGGCTACGCTGGTCGAGGGCGCGTCGGACCGGGTTCGCCCCATTGTCATGACTGCCGCCGCTACCATCGGCGGATTGCTTCCCATCATGTGGGGAAGCGGCACGGGCTCGCAGGTTATGAAACGAATCGCCGCCCCCATGGTCGGCGGCATGGTTTCCGCCACTCTCCTCACCTTGATCGTGATCCCCGCCATTTATGCTTTTGTGCTGGAGCACCGGCTGAAAGTTTCGGGGCATTTCAAACACTGAACCTCTTGAAAAACCGTGGCGGGACGGCAGTTGCGGAGATAGTTTACATTTCCCCGGGATTCCTGTTAAACTTAAAAACTTTATATTCCTCCAGTTCGGCAAATCATGAAAACCAACAAACAATTGATGGTCGGCGTTATTTTGTGCTTTGTGGTGACCGTTGCGTTTGCCGGAGTGATTGTCTGGGAGATCAAAAAATCCATCGAGCATGACAAGAAAATGCAGAAGATGGAAAAAAAAGCCAGCAAGGCCCGCGTAGATGACAACCGCGACTTCAGCCTGTATGAAACCTTTGTCGGCGACGATGGACGCGAAATGATTCTGGTTCCGGAGGGCGTATTTACCCGCGGCTCCGACACCGGCGGTTTCGATGAAAAGCCGCAAAAGGAAACTTATCTGGATGCCTTTTATGTGGACAAGTACGAGGTCACCGTTAAAGCGTATAATGCTTTCCGACGGGCGGCGGATTATGTCAAGCCTTCGGTGCCTTTCTTCCAGGGGAAGCAGGAGGTGCTGGAGACCCCGAACTTTCCTGTGGTTGGTGTGTCATGGCTGGACGCCGTCAACTACTGCAAATGGGCGGGAAAACGGTTATTGACCGAAGCGGAATGGGAAAAGGCGGCCCGCGGCACGCACGGCCTGGTTTACCCGTGGGGCAACAAGTTCCTGCCCAAGCGAGCCAACATAACCGGCGATGCCGACGGCTACAAATTCATGAGCCCCGTCGGCAAGTTTCCCATGGGGCGCAGTGTTTACGGAGTGTACGACATGGCCGGCAACGTCTCCGAGTGGGTTGCCGACTGGTACGACCAATATTATTACCGGGAAGCTCCGATGATTAATCCGACCGGTCCGGAGAAGAAGGACACGCATGTGTTTCGCGGCGGCTCCTGGGATGCCCGCAAAGTGGACGTCCGCGCCGCCAAGCGTTTTGCCGCCACGCCCGGGCGCAAGGACAGCATTCTCGGTTTCCGTTGCGGGCGCTCCAAGGTTATCAAATAAACCGGGCTAGAATCCGCGGAGTTTTTCCAGCTCCCGGTAAGCGGCTTGAATTTCCAGAAACTTCAAGTGGGCGTCTTCCACGTGGTCCTCGCCCAGGTGCATCACTTTGTCGGGGTGAAACCGGTTCGCCATTTTCCGGTAGGCTTTCTTGATTTCCTCATCGGTTACGGCAGGGTCCACCGCCAAAATATCGTAAGGAGTTCGCAGGGCCTCCAGCGAATATTTGCCGCGGACACGGTTGTGGTCCTGCGGCGCGACCCCCAGTAGTCCCGCCAGGGAATTGATGCGCTCCTGGACAGCCGGGGTCAGGGAGTTTTCGACCAGGGAAATCCGGTAAGCCAGGGCCAGCAGGAGTAAACAATAGTTGGCGCCGGTGGATTTTTTATACGCTTCGGCGAGCCCCGCCAGGTCGGGATTGATTTTTTGGGTTTCGCCGATAACTTTGTTGATATATTTCAGGTCGTCGCCCCGGTAATTGAGATGCTTGGCGAAAAAGGCATGGACGACCCGCGCTTCCTCCGGGGACATGGAGCCCTTGGCCTTGCAGACCAGAGTCAACAGAGCGGTCAGGCAGGTTACGAAACCGGTCTCATCGACGACGCCGGAGAGGTTTTTTCGGATCGTGCTTTTGAATTTCCGGGTCAGGAAATGTTGTGCGGCGCCTCCGATCACGGCGCCAAACGGTCCGCCGCGCAACCATCCCAACCCGGCGCCCATAATCCAGCTCATGGTTGTCGAAACCTCCGTTGATTCGCTCTTCAGACTTTACCAAAGGCGCATTTCAAGGTAAACCGGTAAAAAACGCGCGAAAATTTTTCAAACTTCGGGAGGAACTTATGGTCAAGCACGTCGTCATGTTCAAACTGGCGGAAAAAACCCCCGCCAACATGGATAAAGTGGTCGCGTCGTTGAAGGGTATGGAAGGGAATATCGAAACCCTGCGCCATCTGGAAGTGGGCGTCGATTTCAATGGTTCCGAACGCAGTTTCGATGTCATTCTGACCACCCATTTCGACGATCGGCAAGGATTGAAAATTTATACCGACCACAAAAATCATCAGCCGGTCCGTGAAACTATGCGGGCGCTGTGTTCCAACTCCGTGGTTATCGACTATGAAACGGACGATCCGCACGGCTGGTGAAACCTGAAACCCAGAGCAACTCTTTTAAAATCAATATATTGCGATTTTTTAAAAAAATAAAATAACTGCTTGTACTTTTCTTTATCTAGTGTTAAGGTCTTTCTCTGGTTTTTTGGCGTAGGTAGCCTCGTTAACCAAATGGGAGGGCGACTTTTGTCCAAACAGGCGTAATCCGGGCATCCGTCCGTTTATGGGTTACATCCACGGGAGACCAAGGGATGGCGACGAAAACCAAGTCCAAAAAGAAAAAGAGCGCGGCAAGGAAACCGGCCGTCAAAAAGAAAACTTTGACCTCTAAAAAGGCAAAGAAGAAACCCGCGAAATCGCCGGCGAAAAAGGTCAAGGCAAAATCCGCTAAAAAATCCACGAAGCCCAAGGCCAAAAAAAAAGCAGTAAAAAAAGCGACGAAAAAAACGGTAAAAAAAGCGGCAAAAAAAGCAGTAAAGAAACCGGTGAAAAAACCGGCGAAAAAAACCGCCGCGTCGGCGGCAAAAAAGCCGGCCAAAAAAGCCGCGAAAAAAGCCAAGACCGCGCCGGCTCGGAAACCGAAACGCCAGGCTCCCGGCCGCCGGAAAACTCTCCATCCCGCCCTGCTCAAAATACGCGATCAGCTAATCCACAAACGGCAGGAAATTTTTAAAATTCTGCAAACTTCGAGAGAGGTGGAGTTAAATCCTTCCGAACTGAATTTCAGCAACGAGATCGACCTGGCCGCCAGCCTGGAAAGCCGCGAAATGGCGTTTACTCTTTCCAGCCGGGATCGCAATGAACTGAAGTTGATCGAGGCGGCGCTGTTCAAGATTGCCCGGGGTACTTATGGGGTTTGCGAATCCTGCTCCAAGACCATCTCCATGAAGCGGCTGGGAATCATGCCTCTGGCGCCTTTTTGCATTGAATGCCAGGCGACGATGGAGCGGCCCTGACGGGGGGGTGCGCGCGGGGCAGGGCGAGGGGATCAGCGGCCGTGGCATTTTTTGAACTTTTTGCCGCTACCGCAGTAGCAGGGTTCGTTGCGCCCCAGTTTCTTCTCTTCCCGTTTGTAGGTTGTGGGTTTGGCCGATGCCGAGCTGTCGCCGCGGTGTTCCACGACTTTCTGCGGCTTGCGCGTGTTTTCCACCGCCACCTCGGCTTCCTTGTCCACGCGGATTTTGAAAAGAAACTGGCAGATTTCCTCCTTCATCCTCAGAGTCAGGTCGCGGAATATTTCGAAGCCTTCTTTTTTGTACTCGGTGAGGGGGTTTTTTTGCGCGTAGCCCCGCAAGCCGATGCCTTCCTTGAGGTGGTCCATGGCCAGCAGGTGGTCTTTCCAGAGGTTGTCCAGAACCTGGAGCATGATCATTTTTTCCAGGTGGCGCATCATGGCGGGGTCCACTTGTTCTTCTTTTCGGTTGTAGGTATTCGTTACGGCGGCGATGAGGGCATTTTGCAGTTTTTCGCGGTTGGCATCTTCCAGGGTTAGCCGCTCCGTGCCGCCGATTTCCAGTTCCTTGTCATCGTTTTTTCGAACCCGCAGGGAAAACAGCCTTTCAAAAAATTCGTTCAGGTTGTCGATATCCCATTCTTCCGGATAGATTTTTTCCGGGGCGATTTCCTCCAGTTTTTCGTCAATCACCTCGTCGGCCATGTCCAGCAGGAGTTCCTTGGGATTTTCTCCGGAGAGGATGTCCCGCCGCAGGGCGTAGATCACCTCTCTTTGTTTGTTCATGACATCGTCGTATTCGAGCAGGTGTTTGCGGATGTCGAAATTGTGTGCTTCGACTTTTCTTTGCGCATTGGCGACGGCCTTGCTGACCATGTTGTGCTCGATGGGCTGTCCTTCTTCCATGCCGAGTTTTTCCATCATGCCGGAGATTTTTTCGGACCCGAAAATCCGTAGCAAGTCGTCTTCCAGCGACAAGTAGAAGCGGGAAGATCCCTTGTCGCCCTGCCTGCCGGCGCGTCCGCGCAACTGGTTGTCGATGCGCCGTGCCTCATGGCGTTCGGTGCCGAGGATGTGGAGTCCGCCGAGTTCGGCGACGCCCTCGCCCAGGACGATATCGGTTCCCCGGCCCGCCATGTTGGTGGCGATGGTTACGGCGTCGCGCTGTCCGGCCTCGGCGATGATCTCGGCCTCCTGCTCATGATGCTTGGCGTTCAGCACATGGTGTTTGATGCCGACGCGCTTGAGCAGGCGGCTCAATGTTTCGGATTTTTCGATGGAAATGGTTCCGACCAGGACGGGCCGCCCCATCTCGTGCAACTCCCGGATTTCCTCCAGGACGGCGGCGAACTTTTCTTTCTCGGTGCGGTAAATGACGTCGGCGTAATCCTCGCGGATCATCGACTGGTTGGTGGGAACCACGACGACGTCGAGTTTGTATATCGACATGAATTCTTCCGCCTCGGTATCTGCGGTGCCGGTCATGCCGGCCAGCTTGTTGTACATGCGGAAATAATTCTGAAACGTGATGCTGGCGAGGGTCTGGTTCTCATTTTCGATTTTGACGTTTTCCTTGGCTTCCAGGGCTTGATGCAGGCCGTCGCTGTATCGGCGTCCGGGCATCATGCGGCCGGTGAACTCGTCGATGATGACGACCTCGTCGTTCTTGACGACGTAATCCACCTCTTTTTTAAACAGCACGTGGGCTTTCAGGGCCTGGTTGACATGGTGCAGGGTTTCGATGTTTTTCGGGTCGTACAGGTTATCCAGGTTCAGCAGGTCCTCGATCCGGGCCACGCCTTCATCGTTCAAGGCCACGGTGCGGCTTTTTTCGTCCTTCTGGTAATGGGCGGCCGTCAGTTTGGGAATGACGCGGTTGATTTGATAATACTTGTCCGTGGACTCCTCCGCCGGGCCGGAAATAATCAGGGGCGTACGGGACTCGTCGATCAGGATGCTGTCCACTTCGTCGACGATGGCGAAATTCAATTCGCGCTGGACAAAACTTTCGAGGGAAAACTTCATGTTGTCGCGCAGAAAATCGAATCCGAATTCGTTGTTGGTTCCGTAAGTGACGTCAGCCATGTAGGCCGCTTTGCGTTCGTCTTCCGGCATGTCGTGATAAATGGTGCCGACGGACAGGCCGAGGAATTTGTAAATGGCTCCCATCCATTCGCAGTCGCGCTTGGCCAGGTAATCGTTGACGGTGACGACGTGCACGCCCTTGCCGGTCAGCGCGTTCAGGTAAACGGCCAGGGTGGCGACCAGGGTTTTGCCCTCACCGGTTTTCATTTCGGCGATTTTGCCTTCATGCAAAACCACTCCGCCGATCAGTTGGACGTCGAAATGGCGCATACCCAAGGTGCGTACGCCGGCTTCGCGGACGACGGCAAAGGTTTCGGGGATGAGTTCTTCCAGGGAGGCGCCGCGGTCGATTTTTTCCTTGAACTCGGCGGTTTTGGCTTTCAACGCATCGTCGCTCAAGGCTTTCATCTGGCTTTCCAGCGGGTTGATCCTATCCACGTAAGCCTGAATGCGTTTGATTTCTCTGTCGTTTTTGGTGCCGAAAATTTTAGATAAAAATCCCAGAGCCATTTCGTTTTGTCATTTTAATTGTTTGGGGTTGCAAGCCGGTTGGTCCGGTCGGTCGATTTACCGCTCATCATTTTATTATAAAGACCTTTCCGGGATCAAAAAAAGAACGATTTATTCTTTAAGCGTACAAGAAGCTTCGGATGGGTTTAGCTGAAAAGCGCGGCAATAAGGCGGGGCATGTCGTCCCGCGCCCATCGAAGGGTTTGTCTTGAGCCCATCGAAGGGCGGCAAGGGTTCAGCCGGTTCGGGTTAATCTTCCAGGATATAGTTTCTGGGATCGACGGGAATACCGTTGAAAATGATCTCATAATGCAGGTGCGGCCCTGTGCTCCGTCCGGTGTTTCCGGTCAGAGCGATAATCTGTCCCCGCTTGACCCGGTCGCCGGCTTTTACCTGGTACCTGGAGTTGTGCCCGAAGCGGGTTACGAATCCGTAGCCGTGGTCGATTTCGATCATTTTTCCATAACCGTATTCCCGGCCTGCGCTGATCACGATGCCATCGCCGGGCGCCCGCACCGGGGAACCTCGGCGGACGGCAATGTCCAGGCCTTCATGATTTTCCGGCAAGCCGGTAAAGGGCGATTTGCGAAAGCCGAATCCCGATGTTACCCATCCGCGGGTGGGCCAGATGCTGGGAATGGCCGAAAGCAACGATTTCTGGCCCTTGAAAAACTCGTCCATCTCCTGAAAACTGATGCTTTGAATCTTGGCCTGATTGGCTAAAAGATTCAAGTCGCCCGACAGGCCCTGGACCATGGCGAGCGTTTCTTTTTCCAGGGAACTTTGAAAGCTGTGAGAGGTCAAACCGTGCGGTCCGCCGACGCCCCAGTTTTTGTCCAGCGAATTGGGGGAATCTTCCATCGCCGTGATGATTCTCAGTTTTCGCTCGAACCGCGCCAGCCGGGACATTTCGGACTCGAAGTCCTTCACTTGCTGGGAAAACTTCTTGACCTGAATTTTCTGAAGCTTGGCCTGACGCCTCAGCTCAGTCAACTCCGTCGTTTCATCCAACAAGCGAACGTAATTGCCGGCAAAATAATAAGACGACCCGGCAACTCCGAAAAACAACGCCAAAAAGGTGTAGAACAGAGCCTTGACGACCCATTTGGAAATTTGAATTTTGCGAGGTGTGCCGGTATTTCCGGGGAATATTAAAATGGAGTACTGTTGTTTTCGCAATCTACGTTCCTCTCTTCACTCCAGGTTCAAGAGTGATCGACAAATCCTAGCCTTTAAGCCCCCGGCATGTCAATTATTATTTAAGTTGGGCGCGGATTTGCCGTATTTCGGCGATTTGGCCCCGGGCAGAGGCTTTTGATTTCTATTATGTTGCAGTTTCGATGCCATTTTTGAGGTGTTGCATGGCATTTTTTAACCGGGCTCGTTTCAGCGGGTTTTGAGCGGTGCGGTGGGGACAAAACAGGGTTCTTGTTTCCGGGAAAGGAAAAAAGTATTCATCCGCCGCACGTTTTTATAAATCGTCATAATCGTCCGCGGCGGGCCGCCGGAGGCGAAATGGTTTCACGGTTTTGGTTGTCCGGCCTGCAATTTTTCCCGGGCCTGAATGTGGTTGGGACTGATTTTCAGCACGTCGCGGTAATACGCCATGGCGCGCTCGCGGTCGCCTTTTTCCTCGTACAGCAGGCCGAGGCTGAACAGCCCGGCGACAATGCCGCTTGCATGGTCGATTTCCCGGTAAATCGAGATCAGGTTCTCAAAACTTTTAATGGCCTCGTCCAGGTTGCCCTCGGAGAAAAACCGAAATCCCCGCTGTCGAAAAACCGTTGCCAGGGTTTTCCCGTAACCGTCAGCGATTTCCGGAGGACCGCTTTTTTGATACGCTTCGAACTCGTCGGCAAAGCGCGAGGGAAGGTTCATCGCGTCATAGATGAGTTTGAGGTTGCGAAAGAACATCAGTTCGCCGGGGTCGAGTTCGATGGCCTTTTTGACCGAGCGGACGGCTTCCGCAAAGTCTTTTTTTCGGCTCAGCGCGGCGCCCAGGTTGTTGAGCGCCAGGGCGTTTTGCGGGTCGGCGTCCACGGCCCGGCGCAGGGAACGTTCGGCTTCCTCGTTGCGGTTTTCCAGGTAGTACAGGTATCCCAGCCCGTACAGGGCAGGGGAGGAGTCCGGCGATTGCTGTAAATAGTTTTTGAGGAAAGCTTCGCCGTCGGCTTGCCGGTTCGCGCCCCGGTAGGCGTTGACCAGGCCGCGGAAGACGTAGCCGTCCGCCCCGCCTTTTTCGACAATGGCCGTGAAACTTTTTAATGCCGCGTCATAACGTTTTTGCAGAAGCTGAAACTCCGCCATTTGGCGGGGAGAAGGGGACAGCCTGGGGTGGCCGGGCGGTTCGGCGGATTGCGCGGTAAACGCCGCAAGCGCCGAGACCAGCAGGCCGACCGGTAACCAGCCGAGCCCGCGGCTATTCCGGAAGAGCATCGCCTTCGGCATGGTTGTAAAACCGGGTGCACTCTTTTGAAAAAGTCAGTTTGATGTCGCCGATGGGGCCGTTTCTCTGCTTGCGGACCAGGATTTCCGCCACGCCGGGCTCGGCCGTATCCGGGCTGTAAACTTCCTCGCGGTAAATGAAGGCCACGACGTCGGCGTCCTGCTCGATGGAGCCGGACTCGCGCAGGTCGGCGAGTTGGGGTTTTTTGTCGGTGCGGCTCTCGACCGCCCGGCTCAACTGAGACAAAGCAATGATGGGCAGGTTCAATTCTTTTGCCAGGGCCTTGATGCCCCGGGAAATTTCCGAAATTTCAAGCTGGCGGTTATCGACCTTGGAACTGGAGTGCATCAGTTGCAGGTAATCGATGATGACCAGGCCCAGTTTATGCTCGGCATACAGCCGGCGGGTGCGGGCGCGCACGTCCAGGCTGGACAGGGAGGCGCTGTCGTCAACGAAAATCGGCGCCTCGGAAAGCCGCCCGGCGGCGTCGGTCAGTTTCGGCCAGTCGGTTTTGGCGAGGTATCCCGTGCGCAGTTTCGAGGAGTCCACCTGCGCCTCGGCGCAAAGCAGGCGCAGGCCGATTTGCTCCTTGGACATTTCCAGGCTGAAGAGGGCCGTCGGCACGCCGCCATGCACCGCCGCGAACCGGGCGATGTCCAGGGCAAAACTGGTTTTGCCCATGCTGGGCCGGCCGGCGATGATGATCAGGTCCGAGGGTTGCAAGCCCGACAACATGCGGTCCAGGTCGATGAATCCCGTCTCCACGCCGGTGATCAGTCCGGGCTTGTCGAACAGCCGCTCGATGGATTCAAAACCGTGTTTGACGATTTCCTTGAGGCTGAAGAAACTGCGCTTGGTTTTCTTTTCGGAAATCTGGAAGATGGCGTTTTCGGCGCGGTCCAGGAGGTTTTCGACTTCCTCGCTGTCCTCATAACTGCGGCTGACGATTTCCGTGGAGGTGTTGATGAGGTCGCGGAGGATTTTCTTTTCCCGAACGATTTTCGCGTGGTGGCCGACGGCGGCGCCGGTCGGCACGGACTCTTCCAGAAAGTCCAGATACTCCAGCCCGCCGACGGCGTCCAGGTCGCCGTTTTTTCGCAGGCGCTCGGCCAGCGTCAGGATGTCGATCTGCTCGTTGGCCTCGAACAACTGGGCCATGGCGGCGAATATTTTTTTGTTCGCCGATTTGTAGAAATCGTCTTCGTTAATGATTTCCAGGGATTTGGCGAAGGTGTCATTGGATGTCAGGCAGGCTCCCAGAACGGATTGTTCCGCTTCCAGGTTGTGCGGAGGGAGTTTCCTTAACGCAATGTCGCCGACGGTGTCAGGCATTTTCCTCGCCGGTTGTTTCCGGGTTCTCTTGCGGTGCGGGTTGGGTTGGTTCGGTTTCTTGCGCTTCCGCCGCCGGCGCCTCGGGTGTTTCCTCCGGGAGGACGGCGACGTTGATTTCCGCCGTCACCTCGGCGTGCAGTTTGAGGGGAACCTTGAACTCGCCCAGCGTCTTGATGGGTTCTTTCATCTGAATTTTTCGGCGGTCGATCTCCAGGCCTTTTTCGCGGAGGAACTCGGCGATTTCCTGGCTGGTGACCGAGCCGAAAAGTTTGCCATGCCCGCCCACCTTCTTGGTGAAGACACAGGGTACTTTGCCGATTTTTTCGGCGAATTCCTCGGCGGAGTTTTTGAGTTTTCTCAACCGGGCCTGGACGATGCTTTTTTGATGGTTGAACGACTTGGCGTTGTTGGGAGTGGCGAGAACGGCTTTTCCTTTCGGGATCAGGTAGTTTCTCCCGTAGCCGTCCCTGACTTCAACTTCATCGCCGCATGAGCCCAGATTTTCGACGTCTTCCTTCAACAAAAGTTTCATTGTATTCTTTCCTTGCGATTGGCGGTTTGTGGTTGAGGGCCGCGGATGCGCGGCGGTCAACCGTCAACGGCCGGTTTGACTTTCAGTTTTCTAAAATCCAGCCACAGATCAAACAGCCCCAGCCCGAGCAGGATGCCGATGACGAGGGGCTGTGAAAAAATCAGAATAAAAACGATGAACCATAAAAAAACCGGCACCGATTTTTTATCGAGAAAATAAACCACAACGGCCATTCCCTGCAATCCGTAAATGACGGCCATTAGGACAAAGAGGTTGAGTCCCAGGGTTGCCGCCATTCCCTGGGGCAGAAACAGTCCGCCGGCGGCCACGATAAATATCCAGATAAAAAAATCGGGCAATACCCAGGTGGAAAACCTGCCGGTAAAAATCCCGGCGTTGGCATAGAGCCGATGCGTGGCCCACCGCGCCACCGAGTAATTGGCCAGGGCCGCCAGCAGGGAACCGGCTACGATAATCGCCGGATAGGACGCGGCGAACGACCGGGACGTTTTTTCCATCAGTTGCTTCATGGTGGCCAGATCGACCGTATCTTTTTCCACGGTTTTGAGCGCCTCGAGGGACTGCTCGAAATGCGCGGTCACTTGTTGTTGTAAAAAATCCGTCAGCGAAACCTGTTTTCCGGAAAACACCAGCAACAATAAAATCCCGGACGCCGCCGCGGAAACCAGAACGCTGTACAGGATACATTTGTCAAACGGCATCCGCAGGCGGATGGTTTCCGCCATGACCAGGGCCATGGCGGCATATTCAGCCAAAAAGAACAGCGCCTGCTGGCCTCCCGCGGCCGCCAGGAGCGCGAGCAAAACCAGGGCCGTTGCCATGAGACCGGCCCGCCGCCCGCGTTGCAGGGAAATGACGATCAGCGGCACCGGAGAAAATATTCCTACAAGCACGCCCAGGGGCGGCAGTAACAAGGCGGCAAGAAAAATCGCCAGAACGACGCCCGCGGGCAACAGGATGTCTTTCCACTGAAGCGGTGCGGTCAATGTTAACGCTCAACGGAAAAAGGCAGTAACGCGATATTCCTTGCCCGCTTGATGGCGACGCACAACAGCCTCTGGTGCCTCGCGCAATTCCCGGATATCCGGGAGGGCACGATTTTGCCTCTTTCCGAGACAAGAGGTTTCAGCGTTTTCACGTCGTAAAAATCGATATGATCGATTTTCTCCGAACAAAATCGGCAAACTTTTTGGGTGAAAAAAGAACGTTTCTTTCTAAAGGCCATGGTTCTCCTCTATATTAAATATGTTGCTGAAAAAGTGTTTTGAGTGTACCCGTATTGTCACCCTTGAGCCTGTCGAAGGGTCTTCCTCAACAAAGGCAAAAGAGATGCTTCGACAAGCTCAGCATGACATCCAGGGAAAATCCCATTGAATCGATTTTTCAGCAACCTGCCATATAACAGGTGTTATTCATTGTGTGGGCCGGCGGCGCGTTCGGGGGAAGCGGAAATTGCCCGGCCCGTTTTGTCTGGAATCCGGCGGCGCCTAAAACGGGACGTCGTCCTTCGGTTTTTCCCTGGAGGCGTCGGCATCGTGTCTGCCGCCCCCGCCTCCACCGGCGCCGGGACGATTTAAAAACTGGACGGTGTTGGCCACCACTTCCAGCTTGTTGCGTTTTTCTCCGGTTTCCGTCTGCCAGGAATTGAGCCGCAGGTATCCCTCGATGAAAACGGCTCGCCCCTTGTTCAGGTACTCGGCGCAGTTTTCGGCCTGCTTGCCCCAAACGGTGATGTCGACGAAGCAGACATCCTCTTTCCAGTCATCGCCTTGTTTGTACTTGCGATTGATGGCCATGCCAAAACTGGCCACCGCCGTTCCGCTGGCGATAAACCGCAGTTCGGGATCGCGGGTCAAGTTCCCCATGAGCAAGACTTTATTAAAGCTTGGCATCGGCGGCTTCCTTTTCTACTGGGTCGTCAGGTTCTTTACTTGAGGCGGGCGCCGGGTCGCTTGAATTTCCATTGCCGCTTTCCGCCGCGGGCGCCTCCTCCGGAGGTTTGTCAGCGAACATGCGCTCCACTTCCTTCTCATCCAGACGAATCACCAGATACTTGATGATCGATTCATCGAGTCCAAACTCTTTTTCGAGGTCCCTGATTTTCAGTGGATTGCAAGTGTGGAAGATGTTGAGGTAGATGCCGAAGCGGTTTTTCTTAACTTTATAAGCCAGGCGTTTTTTGCCCCACTTATCGGTTCGCAGAATGGCGCCGCCATCTTTGGAAATATAGGCGCCGACTTTGTCGTGAATCAGGTCGACTTGTGCTTCATCCGCATCGGGTTTAAGAATAAGGACAGTCTGGTAGGTACGCACTTTTGATCTCCTCTCGGGTTAAACAGCCCTGACTTCGTGAGCCAGAGCGAGGGGAAAGCAGGATTGGAATAATAAAATTTACCATATCGTGTCATAGTATCCGGGTAAAATCAAGAGAATCCTGCGGCTGTGCTGTCGCCCTGGTGTTAAAACCGGGCGAACGCGGGCTGTCGTTGAGTGGAGGTCTTTATTTTATGGTTTGGTTTGTGATTATTTTGCTGGCGGCGGGGTTTTCGGGATGCGGCTTTCAACTGCCGGAACCGGCGCCGGACCTGTTCGACAAGTCGGAGACGGTAAGCGTCGGCAAGGGGCCGGTTTATTTGCTGACCGCGGACCTCAACCGCGACGGCAGGGCCGACGTTGTCTCGGTAAACGGCGCGGACAATTCGGCTACGGTTTTGTACGGCGAGGGTGACGGTGCGTTCCGCGAAGGGCTGACTCTGGCGGTACAGCCCGACCCGTCCATGGCGGCCGTGGGCGACTTGAACGGCGACGGCGCCGTCGACCTGGTGTTGAACAGCCAGGCTGTCGGAGCCTTGACGATCTTTTTGGGCGTCGGGGACGGTTCCTTTGCGCGGCCCGTGAGCCATAAAACCGGCCGGGTGCCGCTGGCGGTGATTCTGGACGATTTCAACAACGACGGGCGGCTGGATGCCGCCGTCACCCTGACGTTTCAGAAACTGGAACTGCACGTGGGCATCGGCGGCGGTCGATTCCAAAAGGGCGCGACCTATGCCACCGGTTCGCGGTCGTTTGCCGGGGTGTCCGGCGACTTCGACGGCGACGGCAACCGGGACATCGCCCTGGCCGCCAGCAGTTCCAACGCCGGCTCCATTCGCGTTTACCTGGGCAACGGCGACGCCACCTTCCGCCGCGCCGGCCGCTTCGCCGAGGGATTGATGCCGCTGACCTTGATCAAAAGGGATATGAACGGCGACGGGTTGGATGATTTGATAACGGCGTCCGGCAAGGGCGACAATTTGTATTTGTTTTATTCCAACGGCGACGGGAGTTTTCGACCGGCGGCGACGTTTTCCGCCGGCGGCGGCCCGCTCGCCCTGACGGCTGGCAACTTCAACGATGACGGCCTGCCGGACGTGGCCGTGACCAACTCGCGCAGTAGCACGTTTTCCGTGGTGTTCCGCAAGGCGGGCGGCGGGTTTCGCTTTCCGGGACGCGATTACGTGGTCGAGGGCGGCGCGCCGCTCGCCATCACCAGCGGAGATTACAACGGCGACGGCAGAACCGATATCGCCGTCGCCGGCAGTTTGTCGAACAAGATGGCGGTTTATCTGGGAAGAAGGCAGTAATCAGGCCGGAAATCCTGAATAACTAAAGGGCGGCCCCCGAAAGGGCCGCCCTCCATGACTATCCGAAACCGAAAGATGACTTA
>JBHHYO010000067.1:0-14874 GCA_046757665.1 Nitrospinales bacterium | reverse complement strand
ATTAGAAATTACCGCGACGCACTTCTCCCCGTTTTCTGAATACCAAAACATTTTAACAACCACTTATAAAACAAAGGGTTCTTTTTTTAAAATTTTGCCTGGCCGATATTCGAGAAAATCCTGCTCCAGATCCGCGTATGTCAACCGGGTTTTCCACAGGTTGCCAACATTTTTTTAAAACAGCCTCAACCGATCCGTTTTGGCCTCCACGCCGGGCGGGGTTCCCGATTGCCGGCAATAAGCCCTTGACATCTTTTTCCCGGCAAACAAAAGCCGTGCCGGACTATAGACCGGCTACCGCCTGTAATCATTGCTCCTGCCGTGTGGGCAACTGTCCGAATCCGGATTTTACTTACTTCGCATAGGAATCCATGGCGTCAAATTTTTGGTTTTCGCTGAACCCCGATCTTATGGGCCGGCCGGGATGCCGCGAACCAAAATCCAACAAAAACACCGAAGAGACCCTGAAAACCGCCTTAGAGACCCGTCAAACTTTTGATAGTCGAATCCGCCTTGATTTTTCCATGCCGCGGGTCTGTTTTGAAAATTGTGGAAAAGAAAATATTGTCAACAAAAATTTTAGCGAAAGACCGCGAATTCGGGGAAGTTTATTTAATCAATTGATTTTTATGGCATTAAATAAAATTTATTTTCCCCATGGATTTATGGCTTGCGGACCGCACGATCGGCATTGCCGGATGCCGGGGGAGTTTTCCACATGTTTTTCACAGGCGCGGCGCGGCGGTTTCCCCCGATTTTTTAAGGAATAAAGCCATATCCTCGGGTAAGGGGGAATCAAAAACCATGGGCCGGGAGGATGACGGATGGAGCAACGTCAGCCGCCGGGCGTGCAGGGCGTGGCGGGAAATTTTCCGGAGCCCAGCAGACGCCTTGCCGCCATACAACTTGTCTCCCAGAACCGGATGGCCGATTGAGGCCAGATGAACCCGGATTTGATGGGTCCGCCCCGTTTTCGGGAAGAGCCGCAAGTACGAATATCCCTCAAACCGTTCCACCACCTCATAGCCGGTCAGCGCTTCCCGGCCGCCACCGGCGGACATTTTTTTCCGATGCACCTTGTGCCTGCCAATGGAGGAGCGAATGGCGCCGCGAGAATTTTTTACCCGCCCGCGCACCAGAGCCAGATACTCCTTTTCGATCCGGCGTGCCTTGAACTGGGCGGACAGGGAACGCAGGGCGGCGTCGGTTTTCGCCACAACCACCAAGCCGGAGGTCTCCTTGTCCAGCCGGTGGACGATGCCGGGCCGTTGCACGCCGCCGATCCCCGTCAACCCGGAGCAATGGTGCAACAAAGCGTTGACCAGGGTGCCGCCGGCATGTCCGGGCGCGGGATGCACCACCATGCCCGCCGGTTTGTCCACCACCAGCAGTGCCTCGTCCTCGTAAACGATGTTCAGCGGAATGTTTTCCGGCGCCGCCGCCGCCAGCGGCACGGGGTCCGGAACGCTCAGCCCGACACAATCCCCCGCCCGGAGCCTGTAGCCGGCCCGCACTGCGCCGCCGTTCACCACGACGTGCCGATCCTCGATCAGCCGTTGCAGATACGCCCGGCTGAATTCCGGTTGCACCTCGGACAAAAAAACGTCCAGCCGAGTTTTTTGCCGGGACGCATCAATTTCAAACTCGAATTGCCGCATGGTCAGCCGCGTGTCCTCAACTTACTGTTCCAACATGCGCGGCATCAGTTCCACGAGGTTGCAGGGTTTGTTGTTGCTGTTCAACTGATGGACGATGATTTCGTCCCAGGCATCGCGGCAGGCGCCCGTCGAACCCGGCACGGCAAACAAAATCGTTCCGTTGGCCACGCCCCCCGTGGCCCGCGACTGGATGGTGGAGGTTTTGATGGTCCGGTAACTGAGCCAGCGGAACAGCTCGCCGAACCCGGGGATGGGCTTGTCATACAAACCCTCGAAAGCTTCCGGCGTCACATCCCGTCCGGTCACGCCGGTGCCGCCCGTAGCGATAACCACGTCGATTTCCGGGTCGGCGATCCAGGTTTTCAAGGTTTCCTGGATAACGTCCAGCTCGTCCTTGACAATGCGTTTGTCCGCCAGATGGTGGCCGGCGGCCTTGAGCCGTTCCACGAGCGTGTTGCCCGATTTGTCGTTCGCCTCCGTCCGCGTATCCGACACCGTCATGACCGCGATATTGACCGTTTTGCTTTTTGCGCCATCCATAGTGCATCTCCACGAGGGTTATTTTTTACTATACTAGCAATCCGGCCGGAAGGGTTCAAGGGAAGGGTTCTTGTTCGTCGCCCCGGTGTCATCGCGAGCCGCTACCAGCGGCGTGGCGATCCAACCTTCTGGATTGCTTCGTCGGCTGAGCCTCCTCGCAATGACAATCAAACAATCACACAGGTCTCGTTTTAGAAAGGGGTGGATTTTGCCGCTGATTTGCCGTTTAATATAGCGTTTACTTGATCCACAACTTTTCGGGTTTCCTTCATGCCGGCGGCCATTGTAACCGGCGGGGCGGTTCGGCTGGGCAGGGCTTTCGCCTGCCACCTCGCAAAAAGCGGCTTCGATATCGCGATTCATTACCATGCCTCGACAGCCGCCGCCGAGGAAGCGATGGCCGAGGTCCGTGCCCATGGCGTCCGGTGCCGGGGTTATCCGCGGGATTTTAAAAATCCGTCCGGCGCGCAAAGCTTGATGGAAACCGTCACCGCCGATTTTCCGGACGTCGTACTGCTGATTAACTCCGCCGCCAATTTCGTTCAGGAAGATATCGAGCATACAAAAAACGCAACCCTTGTCGATACGCTTAACATCAACCTCATGACCCCTTACATTTTGATGCGCGAATACAAGCGCCGCGTCGGCCGGGGAATGATCGTCAATATCCTCGACCAGCGGATTTTGAAAAACATTCCCACCTTTGCCGCCTATTCGGTATCCAAGGCGGGCCTGGCGCACCTGACCCATCTGGCGGCGCTGGAGTGGGGGCACGGCGTCCGCGTCAACGGCATCGCCCCCGGCTTGATCCTGCCGCCCGCCGGAGAGACGGACGATTACCTGGCCCGACACGCCAAAACCATTCCCACCGGCGGCCACGGTTCGGTCGATGACGTTTTGAAAGCGTTGGACTACCTGCTCGACAGCCCCTTTGTGAATGGGGAAATCCTTTTCGTTGACGGCGGCGAGTCCAAAGGCGCCGGCTTTTCGCCCCCACCCTGCTGATGCCGCCATTTGTATCGGTCATTATTCCGGCTTATAACGAGGAGGTGCGCGTGGCCCGCTCCCTGCCCCGGGTGCGCGAATTTTTAACGCAACGCCTCGGCGACTCCTGGGAGGTGATCCTCGTCGATGACGGTAGCGCCGACAACACCGCGGGCGTCGCCGCCGAGTTCTTCGAACCCGCGCAGGTCAAAGTGGTGCGTAACGGACAAAACCGGGGCAAGGGCTACTCCGTGCGCCAGGGAGCCCGTGTCGCCAAGGGGCCGATCCTGCTGTTTTCCGATGCCGACCTCTCCACGCCCATCGGCGAATTCGACAAGCTTTATGCTTTCATCGAGCAAGGGTATGACGTCGCCATCGGCTCGCGCTCCCTGCCGGACTCCAACGTCGTCACGCATCAAGCCTGGTACCGCGAGGGCATGGGAAAATTTTTCAACAAACTCGTCCGATTCCTGGTGGTTGACGGGTTCGTCGATACGCAATGCGGATTCAAAATGTTCCGCAAGGAGGCGGCCGATGCCGTCTTTGCAAAAATGACCATCGAACGATTTTGCTTTGACGTGGAGTTTTTGTTTCTTGCCAAAAAAGCCGAATACAAAATCATCGAGGTGCCCGTCGAATGGCACAACGTCCTGCAATCGCGCGTCAAGATCGTCAGCGACACCCTGAACATGCTGTCCGACCTGTTCCGCATCCGCCTCAACGATTTCCTGGGAAAATACAATTAACCAGAGACCCGGCCAATGACCCGTTTATCACGCACCCTTGTTTTTTTGGCAACGGCGGTTTGTCTGTACGGCTCCCTTTACGACAAGGCAGACGCCGATTCATCCCGCCTTGAAAACCTCATCAAGAATCCCGGAGTGGGCTCCCTCTCCATCAAGGGCGAGGGAGAGTGGACAACCGAAGTCCGGGGAATCAAGCCCAATGCGTATTATCTGTTGTCGTTCCGGGTTAAACGCGAGGGCTGGAAGGATGGGGAATACCCTTATGTTAAAATTTTCGACAGGGCAACATACATGGATGAACTGTTTTCCTGGGGCGGCTGGCACCGGGTCAGCTATATCGTAAAGTCAGGAAATAAAAATCGGACCGTCTTGCAGTTCATCGGCAAAGGACTCTCGGACAAGATAACGTTCGATGACGTCAGCCTCCGGGAACTTCAAATTTTTCCCATGGCTCCATTTGACGGAACCGTGATTCAGGACGGCCCCGTCGAGTTCAAATGGGCCATCCCAAAGGACGACAGGGTCTTCCTGATCGTCATCGAGCTGGCGCGGCAAAGGGAGTTCCGCGATAGAAAAATAATTGTCGCCTTTTCTCCAACCGGCAATATCCACAAAATAAAACAACCGTTGGCAAACGGCAACTGGTACTGGCGCCTGTCTTTGTACCACAACCGGCGCCGGCTGGCTTCCTCAGACGTTTCATCTTTTACCGTTTCAAGGAAGTCGCCGCCGGATGAGGCAAGACCGGCGGAGGCGCCGTTAAAATCACCGGTTAAAAGTTCCAATCGGTTCGCTCAAAACGGCAAGGCCAAATTTTTCCCAATCGGAATCTACGACGCGAAAATCGAAGCTTTCGACGAATTAAAAAAAGCCGGTTTCAATCTGGCGCAAAATTATAATTCCAATCCGGATTTTATCAAAAAGTTTGTCGCGGCCGCCGGCAGTCACGGTTTGAAAGCCTTGAGCACGTTAACAGGACTGCGCCCCAGCAAAAATCTCTCCAAACTCCTTGACGAAATCAAGGATGAGCCGGGGCTGTACGGCTGGTACATAGCGGACGAGCCGGAGGGCCGGGGGATTTCGCCCGCCAAATTGTGGTTATGGAGCCGTTATATTCATTCGATCGATCCCGGCCATCCAACCGCCCTGGTCAATGTCCGCTCTCGCAAGGTAATCGATTATGCTCCCGCGGTCGATGTTGCCATGGTCGATCCCTACCCCATTCCGCATATGCCCATGACCTGGTTGAGCGATTCCATTGATGAGGCCCGGCGGGCGGTAAGAGACAAAAAACCGGTCTGGGCTGTCATTCAGGCATTCAACTGGGCGCAGGAGAGCAAGCGCCTGGGAAAGGAGCTGGCTCGCGGAAAGGGCCGATTCCCCACCTATGAGGAGAAGAGATGCCTGGTTTACTTATCCATTGTCCATGGGGCAAGAGGTGTGATATTTTTCTCATACGGCGCGGCGCGCAGAAACGACCCGGACTTTAAAAACTGGAGCCATGTCAAACGCATCGTGTCGCAATTGCGGGAGATATATCCCCTGTTATCGACACCTGATTCGGGCGAAAAGTTGTCCCTGCATACGAACGGAGCAAAAGATGCCAATGGCAACCCCGCCATTCATTATGCGATCAGGAAAATTAATTCCAGGGCCGTACCCGAAAAACAGGGCTCAATAAAAAATGGCGCCTACCTTATCGCCGTGAATGTGATAGACCGATCCGTCGATGCGGTTTTTAACGGGTTTTCCAATCGGGGCAAAGACGCCGATGTCCTGTTTGAGAACCGCACGGTTCCCATAGCGGAAGAAGGCCTGCAAGACCGTTTCGGCCCCTATGCGGTTCATGTGTACCGGCTAAATGATCCACGCTAATCCACGCCCATCGGCGGCTGTTAAAAACCGACCTCCTGGTTCCATCAACAGCGAAATAATCCTTGTATTTTCGGAGTAATTTGCCTAATATACAAGGATGATAAGGCGCGATAAATTCCTGGAACTGAAAGAGCTTATTGACACCTTCCCTGCCGTGGCCCTGTTGGGGCCGCGTCAAGTTGGCAAGACAACCCTGGCGATTGAATTGTCTAAAAATTATGATTCCGTTTATCTCGACCTGGAAGCGGAAGAGGACAGAGCAAGGATAGCTCATCCGGCATATTATTTTGAGAGTCATAACGACAAGCTGGTGATCCTTGATGAGGTGCAACGCATTCCAAATCTATTCCAGGAACTGCGGGGCGTGATTGATAAAAACAGGCGGGCAGGGCGCGAGGCCGGTCAATTTTTATTCCTGGGTTCCGCTTCGATTGATTTGTTGAAACAGTCGGGAGAAACACTCGCCGGAAGAATTGCCTACAGCGAACTCTCCCCGATCACGTTTTCGGAGTATCAAGAGAGCATAGACACACTATGGGTGAGGGGAGGATTTCCAAAAAGTCTCCTGGCGACGAATGACAAAAAAAGCCTTGTATGGCGCAAAAACTTTATCCGTACCTACCTGGAGCGTGATATTCCACAGCTTGGCCCCAGAATACCCGCCGAAACATTACGGCGTTTCTGGACCATGTTGGCCCACCTGCAAGGATCGCCTTTGAACGCATCAACCATTGCCGCTTCCCTGGGCGTGGATGGTAAAACAGTGATGCGTTATCTTGACCTGATGGTTGACTTGTTGCTTGTCAGGCGGTTGGAACCTCTTCATAAAAATATAGGGAAGCGCCTGATTAAATCGCCGAAAGTTTATATCAGGGACAGCGGTCTTCTTCATGCTTTATTGGGAATAGAGGATAAGGAAGCTCTTCTCGGACATCCTGTCGCGGGGATGAGCTGGGAAGGTTTTGTCATCGAAAATATCCTGAGCGCCATGGACCTCAACCGGAACAAGGCTTATTTTTATAAAACATCGTCCGGCAATGAAATTGATCTTGTTCTTGAAAGACCGGGACCGGAACTATGGGCGGTGGAGGTCAAAAGAACCCGCGCGCCCAAATTCACAAAAGGCTACAGACTTGCCGGCCAGGATATAGGGGCCAGCCGCAATTTTATCATTTACCCCGGCACGGAGCGTTTCCCCTTGGCTGAACACACGGAAGTCCTTGGGCTTTTGGACTTCATAAAGGAAGTGCGATAGGCTCATTTTCGCGACTGGTTTTAGAGCGATAGTGATAATGTATGTTAAAGTCTGCTGAAATATCTTGACCGGAAGACAACTGTAAACGCAAATCTTAACTACCGCAACGAACCTCCTGGCGCCCGGTTCCATCAACAATGTCCTACCTCATAAATTCCTTTCCTCAACGCCTCCTGCTTTTTCTCATCATCTTCACCCCCCTGGCCTTTGGAAGCGTCCATGTTTGGGCTTTCACGGTCATGGAAATCGGCGTTCTGATCCTGGTTATTATTTTCACTTTTAAAATGCTGTCGGATCGGAAGGAAATCAAATGGGCTAAAACACCGGTTTATGCGCTGATGTTCCTGTTTGCCGCTTATGTCTTTCTTCAAACGGTTCCTGTTTCGGACCGCATCCTGCAAGCCATCGCACCCAAACAATTGGAAATCCATCAGAGGCTCGATGCCGTTTTGCAAACGGAGGAGCCGACCCACTCGGCGAGCGCCCTTTCCCTGAATCCGCACCACACCCGCGTGGCGCTGTTCAAGCTACTCGGCTATTTCGGAGTATTTCTTTTTATCATCAACACCATCCGCACCCGCAAGCAGATCAATCAAATCGTGCTCGCCGTGATTTCCATGGGGGTATTCGAGTCCTTGTATGGCATGGCGCAAAAAGTGAGCGGCTCCCATAACATCCTGTGGTGGAGCAATATCTTCGGCTCCTCCAGAATCTCGGGAACTTTCATCAACACCGACCACCTCGCCGGGTTTCTGGAAATGGTTATCATGTTGAACATCGGTTACGTCATCAGCCTGGGCCGGCGCAGGCGAAGAAACCGACCCCGTGAACAACAAACCTGGCGTCAGCGCCTGTCCGGATTCCTGAGGAGAGAACAAACGTACAACAAGCAGATTTTGCTCATCTACCCGATAGCGATCATGCTCATTGGACTGTTTTTAACCGCCTCCCGCGGCGGCCTGCTGGCTTTTGCCGCGGGACTGGTGACGATCGTCCTGTTCTCCATGCGGCAGTTAAAGCCCCGAACCACTTTTGGACTGATGACATTAATTGTCGGCATTGTTTTCGCTTTCAGCACGGGCCTGGAAGAACAAACGATCGATACCATTTCAAAACGGTATCAAACCCTTTTCGCGCCCAAGTTAGCGGGCCAGGTGCGACTGGATGTGTATGAATCCACAAAACCCCTGGTCAACGATTTTCCGGTTACGGGGACGGGCTGGGGGACTTTCCCGGACATTTACCCAAAATATCAACCCAAAAAACTGATCTGGTTTTTTACAAACGCCCACAATGACTGGCTGGAGTTGCTGATAGAAACCGGAGCCATTGGCTCGACTCTTGCCCTCATGATGATATTTTTTTATTTCTATCGTTTTATTCGCCTGTGGGCAACCCGGAATGACCCTTACGCTATCGGCATCGGGCTGGGGGTTCTGGGAAGTGCCGCGGCGATTTTTACGCACAGCCTCATGGATTTTAATCTGCACATCCCGGCCAACGCTTTTTTGTTTTCGGTCATTCTGGGCGTCGGCTTTGCCGCCCTTCACAACCAAAAACATCGCGGCAACGAAACCACCCTCACAAAATTCAGGATCATCAAAACAAATTCGCCGCTACGCTGGGGCCTGATGGGGCTTGCCGCGTTGGGGTTCTTCTGTCTTGGGCAACCGGTCGTCCACCGTCTCCTGGCCGAGTTAAATTGCCCGACCGAAATCAACTCCACCCTCAAGCTGGACCGCACCCCATCAATGGACAAAATCAAGCGGGCTCTGAACTATGAACCCGGCAACTCAGCTTGCAGGGTCAAATTGATCCCGATTTATCAAGAGAACAAAAAGCTGGAGCCGACCCGTTACTTCAGAAAATTCTATACGGAGGAAAGCATCAAAACCCTGGAAAAGGCGCTTCGCTCAAACCCGGCGCAGGCAAACTTTTACATCCTGCTGGGGAAAGAGTATTTCGAGTTGAGCCTGCTCGATTCCCGCAACAGGGAGCGGTTGATCGATAAGTCCATCAAGGCCTATGAGAATGCGGTTTATTTTGATCCAAAAAACTACAAGAATAATCTTAAAACAGCGGAGAGCTGGCTGACGTTTACCCGCAAAACGCCCTTTATCGTCCAAAAAGTCATCTACTCGCAAAAAGCCCTCGAATTATTGAAAACAACGGTTGGCATGAACCCCGAATCCTGGAAGGAAGCCCTTAAAATAGCCTCAACCAGCTATTACCCCAAGCAACAACTCTTGGACCAGGTCATCCCCGGCTCGGAAACCTCAAAACGATTTAACGTCATAAGACTGCTCGCCAAGCAATGGCTGAAAAGCCATACATGAATGCCATCCCGGCTTATTCATTGGGAGCCGCATGAAAATCTTTTAGCGCTTGGTTCAGACTGTTTTGCGACAGCGCGCTCTGGGAAACAAGAATATCACCTATCTTTTTGGAAGTTTGGCCTTGGATCTCCAAAAGTTTTTCGGCTTGTTCTTTAGTCAACAGCCCCAATTCGATCGCTATTTCTCCGAATCTCTTGCCTGAGGTTTTTCTTTGCCGGCTCAAGATGCGAAACAAATCCCCGCCGGCCAGAAAATGGTTGTCAACCGCCAGTCGGCCCAGCGGAATGCGGCTTTGCGCCTGCGTATCCACGGCTCGGAGCACCTCTTCCTCGGTTACCAGTCCCCGCTGGACTAAAAATTCGCCGAACAGCATCTTTGTTAAGGCCCCCCGTGCGTCATTTGCTTGTCATGGCAAAAACCCCGTCCCAGCTTTCGGATGGCGGGTTGCTCTGAAACGTGAGGCAACGCTCGAAGTAGGTTAACGACGGCCCGTCGGTTTCATCTATGCCGAGAGCTTCCTCAAAACATGAAATGGCTTTTTCCCATTGCCGGAGTTTATAGTTCTGCAATCCCTCATTAAAATGAGCCAGGACTTTGCGCTGGGTTTCGCTGAGTTCGCCGGTTTTTCCTAAAAGCTCATAAATTTTGACCGCCTCGGATTTACCCACCACCCGGATTGAATCCAGCTCGCGCACTTCGATGAACTCGCGGGCTTGTTCATAAGTGAACTCGCTGATTATGGTAAAGACTTTGTATTGTTTGCCGGCTCCCTCGAGACGCGCCGCCAGGTTCACCGAATCGCCCATCATGGTGTAATCCATGCGGGTTTTGGAGCCCATATTGCCCACCACCATCGGCCCGGTGTTGAGTCCTATGCGCACAAACAGTTGTTGCTTGCCTTCCGCCTTCCATTGCTCCCGCAGTTCGACCAGCCGCTGTTGCATTTCGACGGAAACCCAGCAGGCCCGCTTCGCGTGGTCCTCGTAGCTAATCGGCGCTCCAAAAAATGCAATGATGGCGTCACCCTCGTATTTATCCACCGTGCCCTCATATTTCAAGATAATATCGGTCATCTCCGTCAGGTAAATGTTAAGCAATTCCACGACATCCTGCGGAGACAGTTTTTCCGAGAGCGTGGAAAACCCCGCCACATCCGAGAAAAAAGCGGTTAAAATTTTCCGCTCGCCGCCCAACTGGAGCCGCTCCGGATTCTTTATCAACTGATTGACCACGGCAGGAGCCAGATACTGGCTGAACGCGGATTTGACAAAAACCCTTTGCTTTCTTTCCGCCAGGTAATTGCAAAGGGTCGTACCGATAAAGATGACCACGGCTTCCGTCAAGGGCAGGACCGTGTTAATCCAGATGCCCTTCTTTTCAAACATATATTGCGCCGCATAAAAATAACCCGCAATGGCGCACAGGACGACAAGCAATCCCCACAGGTTTTTTGATTTCGGCAGAATCCAGCTCAGCAAAACGCCGAGGATTATCAGGGCGCCCAGGTCGATCAAGTGCACCCAGCTACTCCGCTTCAGGTACTGCTGGTCCAGGATATTTTGTATTACCGCGGCGTGTTTCTCCACTCCGGGCAGGGATTGCGAGAACGGAGTGACATACGTGTCATGCAGGCCGGTAACAGTCGATCCGACAAGAACGATCTTGCCCTCGAAATTTTCCGGCGGCACCTCCCCTTGCAGAATTTCAACAAACGAGTAATAGGGGAATGCCCCCGTTCCGCCCTGATAATTGATCAACATTCGGGCCTGATCGTTCATGGGGATGTTGTTTTGCTCCAGATTGATGCCGTCGCCCAGGACAATCCCGATATTTTCCGCCTGGGAATAAATGATGGCCAGGAGCAGTGAAAACGAGGGAAACACCTCGCCATTATATTCCGTCAGCAAGGTTTCCCAGCGCAGTCCGCCATCGGCATCGGTGATGGCGTTGACATGGGCCAGCGCCACCGCGGTTTGCGCCAGAGGAAAAATGGGGAGGGTAAGGCTGGAAGCCTTCAGGATAGGAAAGTAATCGATATCCTCCGGATTATTGATCAAATCCTTAAACGAAGGATAGCCTATGGCTTCCAGAACCTCCTGATTATAAGTTCGTTTTTCTTCCGACTCCTTTTTCATGTAGTCAAAAAACATGGCATGAACGACGTTGCCGGCGGCCTCCGTCGCATTGGCAAAGGCGAGGTCATGGTTCAGGCCGTCCTCAAGGTCCATCAGCACCTGGAAGAATATCCGCCCATTGGTCGTTGACTTGTCCAGATCGAGGCTTTTGTATTGTTCAAGCAGATCGGTAAAAACTTTTTTCCCCAGGCTATGCTCTTCCTCCGCGAAAATAACGTCGAACCCGACAAGCGCCGCGCCGCTTTGGCTCAGAACCGTGATCAAATCTCCGAAATAGGATCGGGGCCAGGGCCAGGCTCCCAAATGTTCCATGCTGTTTTCGTCGATGTTGACGATGACGACTTTCGGCTCGAATTTTAGAGGGCCGCGAATTTTATACCGCAGATCCAGAACTTTCCACTCAAGGGGTTCGATTATCGAGTACTTGAGATTGAGGAAAAACAGCCCCACAAACAGCAAAACGATCAGCAGGCTCAAATAAAATGGAGAAAAAATGATTTTCTTAATATTCATGCACACGGCCTAATCGGGCTGTTTTGAATGCTTTTTAACGATTGCCGAAAAATCCGGCGGACACAAGGGGCTCACCGCTTAATAATCAATGCTTAACACTTGACTTATACAAAAAATTATGTCTTATATAACGTGGGATGCCATCAATTTACATAAATTTTCAAGCTGAAAAACTTTAACTGAATTCCGGGGAATACAGGTTATGAATCAACACAAAAGATTTCCGCGCCTCCTGACGGTTTTCCTTATTCTCTTCGGGTTGCTTGGCTTGACCGGAAACGCCCAGGCGGCAGGCAAAAAAGCCGATAACAGCATCGCCAATATAACAAAATTTACCGGGGATGTCCTTGTGCGTTCGAAAATGAAGTGGTTGCCGCTGAAGAAAGTTCCGAAACCGCTGTTCAGCGGCGATAAAGTGGTGACGCAAAAAGGCCGCGCCACGGTGTCGTTTAAGGATGGCAGTAAAGTGGACCTGGACCTGGACGCCAATATTAAAATCAGCGAAAGGAAGGTTAAAAAAGGCCTGATTTTCAAGAAAATGATCAAAAAAAGAACCGTCAAGGTCGCCTTGGGCAAGGTTTTGTTTAAGGTGAATAAGGCCAAGAACACCGAAAACACACTGAAGACCCCGACGATGGTCGCGGCCATACGCGGCTCCATCGGCGGATTTGATGTCGATGTAGATGGCGCCACGGCGGCGCAAAATATAGAAGGCGCGATGGATTTTACCGGTGACTTTACGCCGGCGACCGATTTTGACCCTGTTCTGGAAACTGACATTTCGGTGGACGCATTGCCGCCCAGGGACCCCGTGGCCGCCGCCGCGCCGGTTCAACAATCGGCCGTGCAGGCCACCACGCAACAGGTGCAAGCGGTTCAGGCCCAGACAGCCGCCGTTGAGCAGGTACAAGCCGCCAAGGCGCAAGTAGCGGCCGCCACCGACCCGGAAACAAAGCTGGCCGCCGCCAAGACGCTCGCCACCGCCACCGCCACGCTGGCCGGAGCCCAGCAACAGCAGGCCGCGGCGAATACCGCCACGGCGAAAGATACGGTAACTGAATCCAACCAGTTGAAGGACCCCGTGGCCGCCGCCGCCGCGGAGCAGACCTTGAGCCGAGTCCAAGCCCAGGAAACCGTCGTCGCCACTCAGGCTGAGACGGCGAAAGTACAAGCGGAAGCCGTAAGCGCGGCCACCGACGTCGTGGTCGCCGAAGCCACCGCGGCGGCCACGGAAGCCACCGTCCAGGCTTCCGCAACCGCGGTTGGAGCCGGGGAAACCCTGACCAACCTGGCGGAAGCGCAAACCAGCGGCGATACCACTCTTGTCGCCCTGGCGGAAAGCATGGCCGTTGCCGCGGAAACCAATGTGAATTCAGCCGTGTCTTCATCCGACAATGCCATCAAGACCGTTCAGGTGGTTGCCACGGCAACCTCGGAGGCGGGCGCGCAGGCGGCTTTGAACGCCATTAAAGTCAGTGTCACTGCCGCCGGCGCCACGGCGAAGGCAAACGATGCCACCTCCAATGTAGCCAATTCCGCCGCCGGGGGTGACCTGGAAGGAGCCCAAAAGGGAGCGGACAACGCCGAGAAGGCCTCCGCCACGGCGGCACAGACGGTTGCAAGCGCAACCAACGCCGCCGCCGCCGCGCAACAGGCCACAACTTCAACTGATCCCTCCGTACAAGCGGCGGGAGTCCAGGCCACCAATGCCGCCGTCAGCGCCAGCGAGGCCCAGGCCAACGCGGTGCAGACCAACGTCAATGTGGCCGTATTGACCAATGCCGGCGCCGATGCGACGGTGATCGCCCAGGCGGAAACAACCGCCGCGACCAGCACTGCCACGGCCGCCGAAGTTACAACTACTGTCACCACGGCCTTGTCGGGCGTGGCGGCGGGGAATGTTGAGCTGGCGGTAGCCGCCGCCGCGCAAACAGAAACCGTTGTTGCGCAAACCGAGGCGGCGGTAGCCACGACCGCGGCGATTGTCGAGACATCCGTGGAAAGCGCCACCCTGACGGCCCTTGCGCCAGCCGTAGAAGCGCCGGCCGCCGCCGCGCCAGCCGCAGAAGCGCCAGCCGCACCAGTAGCCGCGCCAGCCGTTGAAGCGCCGACCGCTCAAGCTCCCGCTACCGAAGCTCCAGCGACTCTGGCCGCGACTCCGGCCGCGGTTGAGGCGACAGCGGCGGCTGAAGCCGCGGTTGCCTCGATTACACAAAATATCCTGGCCGACCCAACAGTCGCCAAAGCCCT
This sequence comes from Nitrospinales bacterium, assembly GCA_046757665.1. GTDB lineage: Bacteria > Nitrospinota > Nitrospinia > Nitrospinales > JAJDAT01 > JBHHYO01. The sequence goes on along the minus strand of JBHHYO010000067.1, from coordinate 582 downwards.
GATAGGCGCCAGCACCCAGGACGCGGGGAAAATTGTTAAGGTCGTAACCGAGAATCCCAAAGTGCGGGAAACCCTGGATGCCGCCTTGGCTACCGACGCAACCGCGGACATCACTCAGACGGTTATCGCCGTGGAAAAGCTGGTGGATACGGCGGCGGCCGCCGACCCCAGCCTTCAACCGGCCCTGGATGCCGCCTTGAATACCGCATTGGATGCCGCATTGGCTACCGGCACAGTCACGGACCTCACTCAGACGATCACTGCCCTGGATGAAGCGGCAAGCACAACCCCGGCGCCGGGAACGTCAAGCACCGATCTGTTTAATACGATCGTAGCCAGTCCGTCACAATAATAATTCGAACGGAGCATCTGGGAACTAATGCTTCGTTGAAAAAGTTCGTGTGCTTTGCTTCACGCTTCGACAAGCTCAGCGTGACAGATAGGCTGTCGTCCTGAGCTTGTCGAAGGACGACAAGTTTCAATTACCTGAGCAACCTGCTAAATATTATTTGCCCCCCCTCTTTTTTTCACATCACGGCGTGAGCCGGTCCATGGCGTTTCTTATTCTTCGTTTGACGTTAA
>JBHHYO010000066.1:0-14899 GCA_046757665.1 Nitrospinales bacterium | reverse complement strand
GGGGAAAAGCTTGCCGGATTCGCTCAAAGCCTGTAAGATCGGCTTCGCACCATCCGGTCGAACGGGTTCAAGGACAGGCGGCAATGTCGATATCCCAAAAAATCGAATCTTTCATGGAGCGGTCTTCCTGGATCAGGAAAATGTTCGAGGAAGGCCTTCAGTTAAAACGGCAATACGGCGCCGAAAACGTTTTTGACTTGTCCCTGGGCAACCCGGTGATGGAGCCGCCCCGCGAACTCCGGGAAACGCTGGTTGCCATGGCCGGGGACGAAACGCCCGGTATGCACCGGTACATGCCCAACGCGGGGTTCGCGGACGTTCGCCGCGCCATCGCCCGCTCCCTGACAGCCGAGTGCAAGGTTGAGCTTGGCGAGGACGACATCGTGATGGCCTGCGGCGCCGCCGGGGGAATGAACATTGCCCTGAAAACCCTCCTGAATCCCGGCGACGAAATCCTCGTCCTTTCTCCCTACTTTGTCGAGTACTTGTTTTACGCCGACAACCACGGCGGCAAGGCCGTGCCGGTGGCGACGGATGACCGGTTCCTGCCCGACCTCCAGGCGCTGGCTGTGGCGATGACGGACAAAACCCGCGCCGTCGTCATCAATTCCCCCAACAACCCCACCGGCGTCGTCTATCCGCGGCAAACCCTGCAAGACCTGGCGGTCCTGCTCCGGGAGAAATCCGAGCGCGCCGGGCAGGCCATCTACCTGATTGCCGACGACCCCTACAAAAAAATCGTTTTTGACGGAGTGGAGGCGCCGAACATTTTCGAGTTTTATGATCACAGTATTTACGTTACGTCGCATTCCAAGGATTTGGCGGTACCCGGCGAGCGTATCGGCTTTGTCGCCGTGCATCCCCGTTGCGAGGACGCCAAGGCGTTGATGGCGGGGCTGATATTCTGCAACCGCGTGCTGGGGTTTGTCAACGCTCCGGCGCTCATGCAACGTACGATCAAAGACCTGCAAGCGGTGAGGATCGACGTGGAGCCGTACAAAAGAAAACGCGATTTCCTTTATGAGGCATTGACCCGTATCGGCTACCAGGTGGTCAAGCCGCAAGGCGCGTTTTATATGTTTCCCCGGTCGCCGTTGGAGGACGAGGTTGAATTTTGCCGTCTGCTGGCGGCGAAAAAAGTGCTGGTCGTGCCCGGCCGCGGGTTCGGCCTGTCCGGGTTTTTCCGCCTGGCCTATTGTTTCCCGGACGAAGTCATCGAAGGCTCCATTCCCGGTTTCGCGGCGGCGTTTCAGGAAGCCGGCAAAAGGGGCCAACAGGCCCCGGAGACTTGAGCCCTGTCAATTTATCGCGGATCGTTTTTGCCAGAGCGAGGCCGAGCTTTTGTCCCTGTTCTTGAATTGCGTGACTTCGCTCAGCACCCCGTCCGGCACCGGTTCATTGTTGCCGGCGGCGCGCATGAGGACCGCGAGGCGCGGGGTGACCATATCCTGGAGCAAGGTTTTGGCGGCGGCGACCACTTCTTCCTTCGTGAGCTTTTTGACCACCTCGATCAATTGTTCTTTGAACTGAAAATTTCCCTTCTCCCGCGTCGCCAGGTAATACAGGTCCCCCGTCACCCCGGCCATGCTGTCCGGTTCCTTTTCCAGGGAAACGATGAGTCCCTTGCGGTGCCGCTCGAACTCCTGATCCGACAGGTTATCGAACAGCTTGCCGCTGTCTGCCAGCCAGCCTTTCAACCGGTTCAGCAAGTCGAATGAGGGGTGAGTCGCGGATTGGATGACGAAATTGAAGAACAGGCGGTCCTCGATCCTGCGGTGAAAACTGCCGACAATGTAACCCAACTGTTGGTTGGTCCGCATTTGCGTATAAAAATCGCTCTCCACGATGGAAGCAATCATGGAAGTCCTCGCCTGCTTCGCCAAGTCAAACTCGCCGATTTGCAGTGTGTAGATGATGGAGTTGTTGGTGTCCTTCACCTTCCGGGAAAAGACGGCGTTTTCTCCGGGGCCTAAAATTTCCACGACTTCCTGGTAGCGTTCGTTTTCCGGCAAGGGGCGGCCCGGGATTTCCTCCAGCAGGACCCGGATGCCGGACTCGACCTCCTTGTCGTTCCAATTGCCGTATGCCAGCCCGGTGATATAAACTTTTTCGTACAATGTTCTGGCGTAAGCTTTGACGTCCTCCAGGGTCACGGGTTGAAGAGCGGAGATGACCTGCTCCTCGTTATAGTCCTTGGCCAGCAGGAGCAGACGGTTGAAATAACCTCCGCGGTGGAAGGCCATGCCCAGCTTGCGGTTTTTCAGGCCGCGAATTATGGCTTCCTTGATGTTTTTAAATTTTTCGGCGTCGATCTTGATCTCTATCAAGTTCCGGGCCACCAGCCGCAACAGGTCGGAAACCCGTGTGGAATAACCGCCAACGGTCAGAACGACTCCTTTCTTCTCCAGGTCGAGAGAGTAGGAAAATCCCGCCAACTGGATGGGATAAACCATTTCGTTCAACCCCTCGTGGATGGAGGCATCATAAAGCTTGGCGCGGGCATAATTGTCCACGGTGTTGTACACTTTCGGCGTTTCGATGCGGAACTTGATGAACACCTTGGGCTGTTTGAAGCGATGGTCGAACTTGAACCAGACTTTTGCCAGATCGTCATCACGCACCAGGTGCGGGTTCTCTTCCACGAGAGCCAGGTTGTACGGGATAAAATTGTTTTTTTCGGGATAAAACATCGTCGGCACGGCGGGAGGGTGAGTCAGGCGCCGGAACGCTTCCCCATCCACTGCCGTGCTGGAATATTCCGCTCCGTAAAACTTGTCCCTGGAATCCGTCGCCACCGAATTGGTGCTCAAGACGGCGAGCATGTTCTGCGGCACCAATGACTCCAGCACGCCGCGGTACGCCTGGGGGTCGAACTTTTCGTAAAGGAAGGGCTCCGTTTCCACTTTTTCCAATGGGTAGTCTTGCATGAGCCCGGCCATGGAGGCCACGTATCCCATACCCTCATCGGGGTCCTTCCAGTCAAAATCGATTTGCGCCATGGTTTGCCGCTCCTCGAAGGTGTACTTTTCGATGCCGTGTTTTCTCAGCATGTTGACATAGGCGAAGACCAGATCCAGCGCCCTCTGGTAATGCTTCACGCCCCGCGGCGTCAACGAGATGCTGATTCTGAACGAGTTGATTGCCGGATGTGAAAAACTTCCTCCGGCGGACAACCCCAGCGCCAGCCCTTCCGCCTTCAATTGCGAAAGCAGGGACCCCTTGCCCTCGTAACCGATGATATAAGCGACGAGGGAAGCCGGCTTGCTGTCCAGGTGGTCCTTGAGCCGGATGGTGGGGAAACTCAGTTGCAGAGAGCGAGTATCCTTGATGGTCTTGATTTTCAGCAACCGGAATTTGCCCTGAAGGGGTTTCCGATACTCCGGGTCAATCTTCGGCAAGACCACGGGCCGGTTTTTGATCGGTAAAAACAATTTTTTGACCAGTGCGGTTTGCTCGCGTAGCGAAAGTTTGGAGAGCACGGCCAGCTTCATGTTGGATGCGGAGTAATATTTTTCGTAAAAGTCGAGCAGTGCCGGACGGTTGTCTCCCGCCAGGGTTTCCTTGTTGCCCGTGCCGAATTTTCTCAGCGGATGCCCCGGCTCGGAGATCAGGTCGATGATGTAATTGTTCCGCCAGCCGTCGCTCATGACATTTTTATCGTGTTCGCTACTGACGGCGTTCACCTCGCGTTCGGCATAATGCTCGTCAAACAGCGGCGCCTTGAAAAAATCGCTGAACCGGTCCAGGGCGCCTTCAAACGCTTCGTGGCTCACCTGAAAAAAGTAGTTGGTGATCGATTTTGCGGTGTAAGCGTTGCTGGCGCCGGAGTTGGCGTTGAGGTATTTTTTGAAGGAGCCCACTTCCGGATATTTTTGGGTTCCCAGGAACAGCATATGTTCCAGGTAATGAGCCAGGCCTAACTTGTCTTCGGGATCAAAAATGCTCCCGGTGCCGACGGAAAGCGCCGCCGCACTTCGGTGCACATCCGGATCGTGGACCAGAAAAACGCTCAAGCCGTTTTCCAGCGTCAAGGTCCGGGTGACACGTTTTGCCGCCTCGACAGGGCTCCATTGAAAAAACAAAAATATTAAAAGAAAAACCTTGCAAAACAAGGATAGTTTGACCCAGCGCACGTCGCACCTCCGTTTTATTCCAAGAGTTCGAATTTAATGAAGAGAATCGTAAAATGAGAAAAAGTTGTTTTATAATTATACCGGGACCACCAGGGACTTTATAGTGGTATTTGAGCGCCGTAAACCGAAGGGAACAAATCTCGTTGAATCGGGTTTTTCGGCGCCCCGTTGGAGGGGGGCTTAAGTTTTTACGAAATTTTTCGATAAGCTAATCGAAAGACCGCCGCAAATCCACACGTTCTCTTTTATGGCATCGAATACATGAAAGCATTTTGCTCCAAACTGATTCAATTGATTCCGGGTGTGTCCGCGTTAGCGGTACTTGTTCTGGGGTTTGCGGGTTATGGTTGCCAGGGCGGGGAGAAGGATCTTTTTACCGACGGATTCACTTGTGCGGAATCTCTGCAATTCGGCAGTCAGCGCGATTGCTCCGCCAGCGCCGCCATAAGTTTTGTAAGTCCCAACCGTTGATGAAGCAGGCCATCTCCACTTAGAGACCCGTGACTGGGTATGCTTGTTTGATTGTCATTGCGAGGCGGTAGCCGAAGCAATCCAGAAAGGACCCATGCCCACCGGGCGTGGCCCGGCTGGATCGCCACGCCGCTGGTAGCGGCTCGCGATGACACCGCGACGGCGAAGAATTCTCGGGTTACGTAAAGGTATCTTCCGTTTACGGGCCGGATTTAGCGAGCGCCTGCGGTTCCATCCTCGCAAAAAAGATTCCCCTCGGGCTGACGCGGAGAGTAAAATTCGGCGCGCCGCCGCCAGCCGGCCGGTTGGCCGCTACCAGGGAAAATCGCCAATCGGCTACCGTTCCCGGCGCGTGCTGTTTGTTCTTGATCAACACTCCCCCGGTATTGGGATTGTTCGCCAGCCGGAAAGTGGCGTTGCCGTTCTCATCCTCTCCCACTTCAAAAATCCACGCATAAACGGCAACAATGCTCCGCGTGGCGTTGTTCCGGATGGGAAAAATAATGAACCGGGCATTTTCTCCCAGGGTGAATTTGGGCGATACGGAAATCAAACCCCAATTGACAAATTCCGGGGCCTCGTTTTGTTGCCCCGGCGCTCCGGCCGGCGTCAGAAGCAGAACCACCCCCACCGCCATCAAAACCCCCAATAGCTTGCGCGTAACCGTTGCCGTCATAGGAAAAACCTCGCAAGGGAAAACGGATCCCTGATTTAAAGTCTACTTCAATTACTATCGTATGGAAACGGACGAAACTTTATCAGGGGCCGGGAAATGGTCTGATAATGGCCTGCTTAACTTTCCCGGCAAGCCTGGGCGGCGTTAGGAAATCCTTAAATAATACATTGACAGTATTTGTTAATTGAATTATAATAAAGATGCTCTTCTTGAATGAATCAGTAAAAATCTTCCGTGGCTCGTCATTGCAGAAAGAGAGTTCAACATACCAGGAGATTTCTCTAGACATGCACAAAGTCCTCGTGGTGGACGATGAGAAAAAAATTCTCGTTCTCACCAAAAAATTTTTAGGGAAAGAAAACTATCGGGTCATCACTTCCGCGGACCCTATCGAAGCCCTGGAAATCATGGAAAGCGAGAGGCCCATATCCGTTGTTTTGACCGATGAGCGTATGCCCCACATGAAGGGAACGGAGTTCCTGGAAAAGGTGAAAGTTGACTCTCCCTGTACCTCCAGGATATTGACCACCGGGCAGTTCGACGGAGAGTTGATGGAAAAAGCGGTCAACGACGGAAAAATCTTTCGGTTTTTAAAAAAGCCTCTGGATGTGAAAGCGGTCAAGAGAGCCATCAGGGAAGCCATCGCGCAATACGAGAAACAGTTACGGTCCAGCAAACGGACGAAAAAGGTCTGGAGTGGTCCGCCAGAGAGAAAGGAAAGGCAGGGAAAGCCTATTTGAACCCAGGCGCCGGACACGGGGTCTTAACGCATACGCTCCAGGAGCTTGACGAATCGATTCAAGCTGGGCAGGACCAGGTCCGCTTCATCAAAATTGATGTTCTGATTGAGGCGGTTGCGGATGATGATGCAGGGCATCCCGGCCTGCCGGGCGGCGGTCAGCCCTTTCAAGGCGTCTTCGACGACCAGGCATTGCGCCGGCTCCAGGGCCAATTTTTCGGCGGCTTCGAGGAAGATGTCGGGCTGGGGTTTTTCGCGCGGGGCGGACTCTTTTCCCAGGATAATGGAGAACAGGTGCACCGCGCCGGCATGTTCCAGAATGGCGCGGATATCGTGTGACCAGGACCCCGAGGCGACGGCCACCCGGTACCGGGTGTTCAGACGCTCAACCAGCTCGACGGCTTCCGGAAACAATTTGATCGCGCCGCTTTCGCAAAACGACGAATAGAGCGCAAACTTTTGCCGGCGGATTTCAACCGGCTCCACGTCCAGCTTCAGGTTGTGACGTTCAATCTCACCGGCAATCCCCCGGCCCTTCGACGTAAATTCCACCCAGTATTCGTCCGGGTCGAGCGGATGGCCGTACTTCGTGAACACTTCATTGTAGGCGCGGTAGTGAAACGGCTCGGAGTCGGCAATCAATCCGTCAAAGTCGAGAATGATGCCCTTGCGGTTGTCCAGCAGGGTTTCCAGCTTGCGGGTCTCTTCGGGAAAAGCATCCGGGTTTTGTGTGTCGTGCATCTTGTTCAACGCAGTAACTTGCCGAAACGGTCGAAACGCACCCGGCTGTTCAGATGGTCCCACGACCAGTAAATAAGGATTGCCTTGCCCTTGATCTTGTTCATGTCCAGGAATCCCCAGTACCGGCTGTCCTGGCTGTTTTCCCGATTGTCCCCCATCATGAAAAGATGTCCCTCCGGAACGACCACGGGTCCGAAATCGTCCCGCGGAGGAAACAGCCCCAGGCCGGGGAGTTCCTTGTGGTTGGCCCAGGGGTCGTCCAGGGGTTTGTCGTTGATGTAAACTCTCTGCCGCCTGATTTCGAGTTTGTCTCCGGGCAGGCCGATGACGCGCTTGATGAAATCGCGCGATTCGTCGCGGGGGTATTTGAACACGATGATGTCTCCCCGCTCCGGAGACTTCGCAAACAACCGGTAATCGGGAAAAAGCTTGATGTTGGTAAACAGGATTTCATTCGGGATATGAATTCCGTAGGCAAACTTGGTGACCAGAATATGGTCGCCGATGAGGAGGGTGTCCTTCATGGAGCCGGAGGGAATTTTGAAGGCCTGAATGACAAAGGTGCGGATAAACAGCGCAAGAACCAGGGCAATGATGATCGCTTCGGCATATTCGCGGACAACGCTTTTGGGTTGTGCCTGGGGCCGGGCCGCGAGGACCTTGTTCTTCCGGTTATTTGCCATCGGTCCTCAGCACCGCCAGGAATGCTTCCTGCGGTATTTCCACTTTCCCAACCTGTTTCATTCTTTTCTTTCCGGCTTTCTGTTTTTCGAGCAGTTTTCTTTTTCGGGTGATGTCGCCGCCGTAACATTTGGCGAGCACATTCTTCCTGAGAGCCTTGACGGTTTCCCGTGCGATCACTTTGCCGCCGAGGGACGCCTGGATGGCGACCTCGAACATTTGCCGGGGAATTTGTGCCTTGAGTTTTCTGACGAATTCGCGTCCCTGGTAATACGCTTTGTCCCGATGCACGATGGAGGAGAGGGCGTCCACGATCTCGCCGTTCAAGCGAATATCCAACTTTACCAAATTTGAGACTCGAAAATCCACAAATTCATAATCGAACGAGGCGTAGCCGCGGGTAATGGATTTCAACTGGTCATAAAAATCCAGAACAATTTCATTAAAGGGCAGTTCGTATTCGAGGAGGACGGTGTCCTCGCTGAGATATTCCATTTTGGTTTGCGTGCCGCGGCGGTCGCGTGCCAACCCCATGAGAACGCCGACATACTTTTCCGGAGCGATGATGGTGCCCTTGACGAACGGTTCCTGCATGGACTGGATATTGTTGTAGTCGTCGAGCCGGGACGGATTTTCGATCATGACGGACTGGCCGTCGGTGGTGAAGATTTTATAGATGACCGTGGGCGCGGTGGTCAGCAAATCGACGTCGTGTTCCCTTTCCAGCCGTTCGCGCACGATTTCCATGTGCAGAAGACCCAAAAATCCGCAACGGAATCCGAATCCCAGGGCGGTGGAGGTTTCCGGTTCATAGGTGAACGAGGCGTCGTTCAGGCGCAGTTTTTTCAAGGCGTCGCGCAACAGTTCGTATTGGTCGCCGACAATAGGGTACAAGCCGCTGAACACCATCGGTTTTACGTCCTTGTATCCGGGCAGGGGCCGGGTGGCCGGACGGGCCGCCTCGGTGATGGTGTCGCCGATTTTCGTTTGGTCGAGTTGCTTGATGCCGGCAATGACGTATCCCACTTCGCCGGCGCGCAGGGTTTGCGTCGGTTTGGGCGCCGGGGTGTAATAGCCCAATTCCTCAACCTCGTATTTTCCGCCCGCGGCCATCAGCAAAATTTCCGTTCCCACCCGCAGGGTTCCCTCCATGACCTTGACCAAAACGATGACCCCGCGATAGGAGTCGTAGCGGGCGTCGAACAACAGGCAACTCAGGGGCCGGGAGTCGTCGCCTTGCGGCGGCGGAATTTGTTCCACCACGGCTTCGAGAATATCGTCGATCCCGGTCCCCTCCTTGGCGCTGGCCAGGACGGCTCCGGTGGCCTCGATCTGTAAAATCTCTTCCAGTTGTTCTTTCACCGCGTCCGGGTCGGCGCTGGGCAGGTCGATTTTGTTGATGACCGGGATAACCGCCAGGTTGTTCTGCATGGCAAGGTTCAGGTTGGCAATGGTCTGCGCCTGGATGCCCTGGGTGGCGTCCACAACCAGCAGTACGCCCTCGCACGCGGCCAGGGAACGCGAAACCTCGTAGGTGAAATCCACGTGGCCCGGAGTATCGATCATGTTGAAAACATAATGAGCGCCGGACTTGCTGGTGTATCTTAAAAGCATCGTCTGGGCCTTGATGGTGATGCCGCGTTCCCGCTCCAGGTCCATGCTGTCCAGCACCTGTTCCTTCATTTCCCTTTGCGTCAGGGCTCCGGTCGTCAAAATCAACTGGTCGGCCAGGGTGGATTTGCCGTGGTCGATATGGGCGATGATCGAAAAATTGCGTATGTTCTGTTGGCTCATGCGGATTATTTGGGAAATTCGGAAATTTGAGGGTCAGCGTTTCAAGGCTTCCTGGCGGTTGCGTTCAGGGCTTTCCGCCAAGGGAGGCGCGCCGCGCCGGGGAAGAGGATATTCGTGGTTCAACCGATCCAGGTAGGCCCGCCATTCATCGAACCGCAGTTTGATGGCCTCGTAATCCCTGGCGTTGTCGATGTCCAGCGCCGCTCCGGGGAATGGAACGTAAAGTCCCATGAACCGGGTTTTCATGATTTTTGAAATTCCTTGCTCCAGTTTTCGTTTCGGCGTCAGCATCCTGAACAATCGGGCCAGAAATTTTATGTTCAGCGTGGAAAAGAACAACCCCAGTTGCAGGCCCAGAAAAAATTGAAACCCGCCGCGCCGCCCTTTGCCGATCAGCGACAGCCCGAACAGGAACACGTTTTTGATGTCGCGCTGGTAGCGGCACTGGTACATTTCCTGGATGTATTCGCGGTTTTCGATTTTGAACGGTTTGACCAGGTGCAGGTTGTTGATCCGGCAACAGACTTCGTCCAGGTGCAGGTAGGCCATTTTCACGCCGGGCCGGTCCGCCGTGGGGTAGAAATGCGTGAGGCTTTCCTCCGGGGTCAGGCCCAGGACATGGTCGTAGTTCTCCATGTCGCATTGCGAGATGAAATACTCCACTTCATGGGCGGTGATCAGCGGCGCGTCGCAAGGCACGATCAAAACCGCCCTGTCGGAATAGGCCGGGTCCACCGGGTCCACCTCGTCCTCGCTAACGGCCAGACTCTGCAAAAAAGTGTACCAGATGTTTTCATAAAGATTCGCGTGCTGTTGCAGAATGCGGATGGGTTTGGGCGACTTCAGGTTGATGTCGCCTTCCAGAACGGTTTGCAGGAGCTTGTCCCTGGAGCCGACGACGTAGATACTTTGTATGGACTCGACCTTTTGCAGGGCTTCGAGAACATAATTGATGATGCACTTGCCGTTGATTTTGAGGAAAGCCTTGTGCCGATTGTAAACCTTGAAACTCGACTCGCCTTCCCCGGCTACCAAAATGGCGTCGTATTTTTTGATTTCCGGTGCAACGCTCATAAATACCTTGTCGGTCGAGGTTCCGCGGTACGGTCAAACGGTGCCGGAGCTATTTTGCGCTTGATATCTCACCGTGATTTGGTTATACAAATTCCTTACTCTTTTCCTTACTTTTTCCTAAACAAGGAACAAACGTGCCGCAGGATTCCCCGCTGAAAACGACTCCCCTGTTCGACCTTCACCGGCAACTGGGAGCGAAAATGGCGCCCTTTGCCGGATGGAACATGCCCATCCAGTACCGGGGAGTTATCCAGGAACACCTGGCGGTGCGCAACGGCGTCGGCCTGTTCGATGTCAGCCACATGGGAGAAATCGAAATCCGCGGCGATGACGCGGAGGCGCTGTTGCAAAGGTTGATCACCAACGACATCCGCAAGATGAACGATCGCTCGATTCTCTATACCCTGATGTGCTATGAAAACGGAGGCGTGGTGGACGACCTGTTGGTGCACCGGTTTTCGCAAAACCATTATTTCCTGTGCGTCAATGCCTCCAACGCGGACAAGGATTTTCAATGGATTACGAGCAACGCCGGGGCCTCCAGGTCAAAAATCCTAAACTTGAGCGACGAGACCGCCCAGCTTGCCGTCCAGGGCGAACGCGCCGAGCCTTTACTGCAAGGCTTGTGCGACGTCCCATTGAATGATATTCAATATTACCATTTTAAAACGGGGAAAATCCAGCAAATTGATTGCGTCATCGCGCGAACCGGTTACACTGGCGAGGACGGATTTGAGATTTACCTGGCGTCAGCGCGCGCCGAGGAAGTTTGCCGGGCGATTCTGCAAGCGGGCGAGGCTTACACCTTGCAACCGGTGGGCCTGGGCGCGCGCGACACGCTTCGCCTGGAAATGGGCTACGCGCTGTACGGCCATGAAATCGACGCTCAATCCTCTCCCCTGGAAGCCGGGCTGGGATGGGTGATCAAACTGAACAAGGATTTTTTTATCGGCCAGGAGGCCTTGCGAAAACAAAAGGCGGCGGGGCTCGCCAGAAAAACGGCGGGCATCAAGCTCCTGGAGCGCGGCGTGCCGAGAGAGCATTACCGCGTGATGCGAGACGGCCGATGCGTCGGCGGCATCACCAGCGGCACCTACTCGCCCTCGTTGCAAACGGGAATCGCCCTGGCCCGGATCGCCGCGGACTGCGCGGTCCCCGGCGCCGAGGTCCAGGTCGAAATCAGAAACCGGCTGGCGCCGGCGGTGGTGACGCCCCTGCCGTTCGTTCCCAGCCATGTGAAAAAATCGTAGCGACTGCAAACGGAGCTGTTATGGAAATTCCAGACGATCTTCTGTATACCGGGGAGCATGAATGGTTGCGGGTGAACGGCGCCCGCGGCGTGGTGGGCATCACGGCGTTTGCCCAGGAACAACTGGGCGACGTGGTTTTCGTGGAACTGCCCGACGTCGGCAGGCAAGTCACCGGCGGCAACACGTTCGGCGTCGTCGAATCCGTCAAAACCGTTTCCGACCTGTACGCCCCCGCCGCCGGCACGGTCACTGCCGTCAACAAGGACCTGGAAGCCAACCCGGAACAGGTCAACCGGGAACCCTACGGCAACGGCTGGATCATCGAGATCGAACTCTCCAATCCCGATGAGTTGAAGAACCTGCTGTCCGCCGAACAATACGCCGAACGGGTCAGGGAAGAATCGTAGCCGGGCGGCTGTCATTTTTTCGCAAGGGGTTTCATGCGTTACATCCCGCACACTGAAAAAGACATCGAGGAAATGCTCGCTGAAATCGGCGTCGGCAGTATCGACGACCTGTTCGCCGGCATCCCCCGCGACCTGCGGCTGGAAAAACCCCTGGCTCTCCCCGGCGCCCTGGCGGAAAACGAACTGGAAACCCTCCTGCGGCGAATGCAGAACCGCAACCTCGACCCGGAGGAATATTCCTCCTTTCTGGGCGGCGGCGCGTACCGCCATTTCATCCCGTCGGTGGTCAATTACATCATCTCCCGCTCCGAGTTCTCCACCAGCTACACCCCGTACCAGCCGGAAGTCAGCCAGGGCACCTTGCAGGCCATCTTCGAATTTCAAAGCCTGATCTGCCTGCTCACCGGCATGGACGTCGCCAACGCCTCCATGTACGACGGCGCCTCCGGCCTCGCCGAGGCCGTCCTCATGGCGCACCGCGTCAACGGCAAAGACGAGGTGCTGGTCTCCCGCGCCGTGCATCCAGAATACCGGCGCACCATCGATACCTATCTGCGCGGCAACGGACTGAAAGTCGTTGAAGTGCCGTTCACCGAGCGGGGGCAGACGGACCTGGGTTTTGCCGCCGACCATGTGGGCGAACGAACCAGCGCGATCGTGATTCAAAATCCGAATTATTTCGGCGCCGTCGAGGAATACGGCGCGCTGGAGCGGAAGGGGGCTCTGCTCATCGTCGGCGTCGTCGAGGCGCTGTCGCTGGCAATCCTGAAACCGCCGGGGGAGCGCGGCGCGGACATCGTCGCCGGCGAGGGGCAGTCCTTCGGCTTGCCGGTGTCCTACGGCGGGCCGTACGTGGGATTTTTCGCCGCCCGGCAACAATACGTCCGGCAAATGCCGGGGCGGCTCGTCGGGCAAACGGTGGACCGGTCGGGCAAACGCGCCTACGCCCTGACCCTCGCCACCCGCGAACAGCATATCCGGCGCGCCCGGGCGACCTCCAACATCTGCACCAACCACGGCCTGTGCGCCCTCGCCGCCACCATTTACCTGGCCCTCATGGGTAAAAAAGGACTGCGCGAACTGGCGGTGACCAACCTCAAAAAAACCGACTACCTGAAAAACAAACTCGCCAAGCTGAAGGGATACAATATCCGCTTCGGCGGCGACACCTTCAACGAATTCGTTTTGCAATGCCCGCAACCCGCCGACACCGTCCGCGAGACGTTGCTTCGGGAAAAAATCCTCGCCGGCCATCCCCTGGGCCGCGACTATCCGGAACTGGAGGATTGCCTCCTCCTCTCCGCCACCGAAACCAATACCGCCACTGAAATCGACCGCCTCGCGGAGATATTAGCGGCGAGTTTCTGACGACAATTTAGAGGAATTTATTATGAAAGACATGATGAAATATAAAGACTACTTCGGCTCCGTGCATTACAGCGACAAAGACCGCATCTTTCACGGCAAGATCGAATTCATCGGAGGTCTTTCAACCTATGAAGGAACAAGCGTCGAGGATTTGCGGGGTTTTCGAGAAAGCGGTGGACGATTACCTTAACCTGTGTACGGAGATGGGCAGGGAACCCGAAAAAATATTCAGGGGAATTTTTAACGTGCGCACGGGGCCGGCCCTGCACCGCGAAGCCGTTATGTTCGCGCGCCGCACCGGGGCCAGCCTGAACACCGTTGCCGTCGAAGCCTTGAAAAAATACATACAAACAAAACCCCGCAAACCCCGGAAAACCGAGAGGGACTAAGCGTCCCGGAAACTGAAAACCCCGTCGCTCGAACCATCCCAACCAAAAAACAACTGCTTATGGTTTGTAATTCTTTGGCAGTTCAAACGTGCGGTCCGGATTTGCCTGGACGCGCCCGGTTTTCAATGACTGGAACAGGTGCTTGAAAACGGAGCCGGGTTTTCCCTTGTGGTCAAGGAAATAGGCATGTCCCGTCGGCGGGTCGTAGGTATTGTTGAAATTATCGCAATCGACCGCGTAGACGTTTTTGGCAACCCGGCACATATCTTCCGGCCCGCTGTGCCCCAACCGCCTGGAGACCACCTTGTTTTTCAAGTTGCTCACCTTGCTGGAGCGTAGCGCCAGGTCGTCGTTGGCGTAGTAGACCGTCACGTTGCGCGCCGCGTCGGAGATGAATCGACCGGACTGCCCGGGCTCCAGCGTTTCATTGACCACGTCGGCGGCCACCAGAAAAATGTTGCGGAACACGCCCTGAACGGCGCCGTAATCGTGCGCCCAGTGTTCCAGGGTATAGCGCAGAACCCGGTTGCCCATGGAATGCGCGAGAATGTTGATCCGCTTGAAACAGGGGTCGGCTTCCGATTGCTGATCCCTCCAGTCAAGAAACTTGCCAAGCATCCGGGCAAAGCTGAAAGCGCTGGCCTCGGCCGCTTTCTGGTCGTCCCAGTAATCCTTTACAATTCCCATGTCGTTGTCGCAGGGCCAGATTAAAGGCACAACGACAGCCAAGCCAGGTTGGGTGGCGTTAAATAGTTTTTGCAATTTCTCCGCTCGCGGGAAAATATCTTTCTCGGGCAGATTATTGAACCCGTGAATGTAGAGCAGGATTTGCCTGGCTTGCGCCTGTTTCAATCGGTCCAGAAAGTTTGGACTGAGGATTTCGGTGTATTTATTTTTCCCGTGACGTTCGCAGAAGAAAGCCGAGTTGGACGGGTCCGTATCGTTAAGGTCAAACGTGACTTTCCTGCCCGCCGTGGAAACCTTGCCTTCCTTGAAATTGCGATTGGTTATGAATAACATTTCACTTTCGGGAAATTAACAGGTTGCTCTTCTCTCTAACAACGCCACTGACCTTCCCCCAATTTATGGACAGATTTAAAGTAGGGAATTTTTGGAATTGGAAAATACGGTAGTTTGAAATGCGGAAAATCGCAAGCAAAAAATTATGGTTTGGGT
>JBHHYO010000065.1:0-14998 GCA_046757665.1 Nitrospinales bacterium | reverse complement strand
TCCAAAGGAGCTGTTTTCTGTATTCAGGGAAATTCGTAGAAAAAGAAGCAAATCTTCCCACAAATATATTCAGGACCTATTTGACCTACAATTCTTTCATGAGCAGAGAGAACTTATTATAAAGGCATATAACGCCCTAAGCCTCCTCCGTCGGATATTTTACCGGCATCCAGCCGTCCGGCAAGCGGACATAAAGATTCCGGAATGTCTGCAAAAGCCCGAAATTTGGACACAGTAATTACTTGGTGGTGCTATCCCTTCTTATTTCCCGGGCGGTGTTTTGTCGTTTTCGGTTTCTTTCCCGGGGGCCGGTTCCTTTTTAGATTGCGCGAAGGATTGGAGCAGGGCGTCGGAATCCAGGGCGAACTGCTCAACCAGTTTTTGAAATTCCGGATCGGCGGGCCGGATGTGCGCGACGGCGCTCGTCGCGCCGGCCAGGGTCTCGCGCAGTCTGTTTTCGTTCTGTTTTCCCGCCGGGCCATTTTTCAATTCGTCCTTCAGCCGCCGCATTTGCCTGAAAATAACATTCTGCACCGCGGTCAGGTCCTGATTCGATTGCCGGGTCAGCGCCTGAAAGTCTTCCTCCAAGCTTTTCAATTGCACCCTCTGCAAGGTGGTATTGGAATAAATGAAGCCGACCATGAGCAGAAAAAGTCCGGTATAGAGCATGATTTTTAATGTGGTCGTTTCACGTTTTCTTTTTTGAATATTTTCTTTTATCGTTTCGAGTTCCGAGGCGAGACTCCTGATGGTGGACCGCAACTGGTCGAATTGTTCCTGGACGTTTTGTTTCGGTTCGGAGTTTTCGGATGATGCTTGCATGTTTTTCTTTCCGGTTAGGTGATTGATAATGCGGTTTCGGACACGGCTATTTTAGAATACTCCCGTTACGGTTCCCAGGTAAAGGCGAATGAGGTCGTTGCCGAAGAATATGGCGATAAGCGTTCCAGCGGCCAGGAAGGGGCCGAACGGGATTTGGCTTTTACGGCTTTTCTTTTTCATCAGGATCAGCGGCAGGCCGACGCAGGAGCCGAGAAACGCGCCAAGAAAAATGATCAGGAGCACTTTTTGCCATCCGAGCAATGCCCCGGCGCCGGCAATGAATTTGATGTCCCCGCCGCCCATGCCGCCCCGGCTGAGCACGGCCAGCAAATAGAACAGGCCTCCACCGACGGCAAGCCCGATCAGGGAATCGCGCCAGCCGACCAGGTAATATCCCGCCGCCAGGCCAAATATAATTCCGGGCAGGGTGATGATGTCCGGGATGATTTTATGTTCGAGGTCGATCATGGTGATCACCACCAGGGCGGGGAGGACCACCGCATAGATCAATGTTTGCCAGGTGAAACCGAATTTATAGTAAAGCACCGCCAGCAACGCTCCGGTAACGATTTCCACCGCGGGATAGACGGGGGAAATGGCGCTACGGCAATGACGGCATTTCCCCGCCAGCACAAGGTAACTGATCACCGGGATATTATCCCTGGCCCGGATTTGCGCGTTGCAGGACGGGCAATGCGAGCGGGGAAAGAGGATCGATTCGTCGCGCGGCAGTCGATAAATGCAGACGTTGAGAAAACTGCCGATCGCCAACCCGACGATAAAGACATAGGCCGTGACCAGCCCGTGTATTTGCAATAATTCCATTCGACGACGCAGGTTTTAAGGGTGGTTTTTCATGGGTTGAGAATTTTAAAAATGATCTGGCCGGAAAAGCCTTTGCGTTGCAGAAATTGCGCTATGCGGCGGTTGCGGGTTTCGGCATCGAGGTTTTCGCACTGGCGCATTTTTTTTTCAGCGCAGGATTGAGCCAATTGAAATTCATCGACATGGGAATACACCGTCTGGAGCGCCCGTGAAACTTTCTCCCGGGGCACTCCTTTCGCCAGGAGTTCCCGTTGCAGGCGGTGTTTTCCCAGTTGTTTGTTTTTGACGCGGGATTTGCCCCAGTTGAGGGCGAACCGGTCATCGTTGATGTAGTCAAGATTTTTCAAGTAGCGAATGATTTCGCGGGTGACATTTTTCGGGATTTCCTTGGTTGCCAGGTAGTTCATCATTTCGGCCTGGGAGCGGTCGCGGTACGTGAGGTATTTGAGGGCCAGAGAGCGAGCCCGCGCAAAATCGTTTCGCTCCGCCATGAGGTGTTTTCAGATAGACGGTTATTTGGTTTTTCGGGAACCTTTCGCGGTCGGATCGGGTTGTTCGCCGCCGCCATTGGCCGAAGGGGAAGAGGGCAGGCCCAGCTTTTCGCGCAGTTTGTGCTCGATTTCGTTATAAATATCCGGATTGCTTTTCAGAAAATTCCGCGCGTTTTCGCGTCCCTGGCCGATCCGGTCCGCGCCGTAGGAATACCATGTTCCGCTTTTTGTGATGATTTCATGCTGGACGCCCAGGTCGAGTACGTCGCCGAATTTGGAAATGCCTTCTCCATAGAGGATGTCGAATTCGCAGTTTTTAAAAGGCGGGGCCACTTTGTTTTTGACGACCTTGACGCGCGTGCGGTTTCCTATGGTGTGTTCGCCGTCTTTCAATGCCGCGATGCGGCGGATGTCTATGCGCACGGAGGAATAAAATTTAAGCGCGTTGCCGCCGGTGGTGGTTTCCGGGTTGCCGAACATCACGCCGATTTTCATGCGGATTTGATTGATGAAGATCAAGGCGGTATGGGATTTGTTGATGACGCCGGTCAGCTTGCGCATGGCCTGGGACATGAGACGCGCTTGCAGGCCCATATGCGAATCGCCCATGTCGCCGTCCAGTTCCGCCTTGGGCACCAGGGCGGCCACGGAATCGACGACGATCACATCCACCGCGCCGCTACGCACCAGGACTTCCGCGATTTCCAGGGTTTGTTCTCCGGTGTCCGGTTGCGATAACAGCAAGTCATCCAGTTGCACCCCCAGTTTTTGGGCGTAGGCGGGGTCGATGGCATGTTCGGCGTCGATGAACGCGGCGACCCCTCCCGCCTTCTGGGCTTCGGCGATGACGTGCAGGGACAGGCTGGTCTTGCCCGAAGCCTCCGGGCCGTAAATTTCCGTGATGCGGCCGCGCGGGATTCCCCCCACGCCCAACGCATGGTCCAGGGAAATGGAACCCGTGGAAATAACGTCGATGCCTTTTTGCGCTTCGGCCTTGCCCAGTTTCAGGATCGCTCCCTTGCCGAATTGTTTTTCGATTTGTGTGAATGCCAATTCAAGCGCCCGTTCTTTATTTTCCTTTGTCCCCACTTTAGATCCTCCTTGCTGGGTTTCAAAACCAACATAACAAATTTCAGCTCTTCAATGTGAAATTTCCCAAGACGGTGTACAGGGAACCGCGAGGGGTCAACCGGCTTTGATATAATTTGATCGATGAGACTTTCATCGGCCCCGAGGCGATCTCCCCCGCGGATTCAATTTCGCGGCGCAACCCATCGGTGTTCCTGCGGGATTTGATCCTCGCCAGGGTCAGGTGCGGAACGGATTGTTTTGATTCCGGCGGAAACCCCAGGGCCTGGATTTGCCCGTCAACTTTTTTTTGCAGGGCTTCCAGTGAATTGTCGGGATTTTCCAGCCCAACCCATAAAACTCTGGGGCGCTTCAGATTCGGAAACACGCCGATGTGACTCAAGGAAAATTCAAAGGCGCTTGCTTCACTCGCGGTTTCCGCCAAACGGAGTTTTATTTCGGATATCTGTTGGGGGCTGATGTTGCCCAAAAACCGCAATGTCAGGTGTATGTTTTTGGGTTTGACCCAAGAGGCATCCAACCCCAGCGTTTTAAATCGATCCTGTATCTCGGCAATTGTTTGAATAACCGGGGGAGGCGGATCGATGGCGATGAATGCGCGGATGGTTTGCGCCATGGATCAAACCCCGCCCCATCTGGCACTTCGTTGCAAAAAATAAGCGTGAGAAAAAAGCCGCCCTTCGACAGGCTCAGGACGACACATTCGCTGTCACGCTGAGCCCGTCGAAGCGTGAACCGAATTACGCGAACTTCCGCAACGAAACCAGGATAAAAACCTTTTTGATTTTGCGTGTCTTCCTGATCCCGGAACCGGGGTCCGGAGCGCGGCTCCGACTTGTTTTTTATAGCGGGGCCGGCAACAAATAGCAAGCGATTTTTGACTGTTTAACCTTTTTCCAACGTTTGCCGATTTTCGCCAGGGGCTTAAAACGGCTTGTTATCGCGCTTTTCGATGCGCGGCTCTTTTTGGTCTTGAGGTTCGGGCGATTGCTCAAACGCTCCGTTGTACCAGTAAAAAAGTAGCCAGAAACCGATTATGAACGCCCAGACAAAAAATTTGCGAATGGGGCTGATGTCGGCGCCGGATGACTTGAAAGGAAAAATGGCCATGTTGGTCTGTGGGTTTCAGGGATTCTTTGCTGTTGGCGCATTCGTAGCGGTTTTGGCGCAACGGAAACCGAAGCTGTTGTTGCGGACTTCGGGGGTGAAAAAACTGCGGTTGAAATTGGGCGCGCTCAGCCCGCATCCGTAGGAAAGGCAGTCGAACCAGGAGCCTCCTTTCAGGACCCGGTTTTGCTGTCCGTATTCCGGCCGGGGAATGGTGTTCCCGGGATGCGGGCGGTAATAACTGTTCACCCATTCCCAGACGTTGCCGGACATGTCATACAGTCCGTAGGGGCTTTTGCCCTCGGGATAGGAACCCACGGGTTCCGTTCCCGTGGAATGTTTGTAAGGGTTGTTGGATTTGTTCACATCCCAGATGTTTCCCCAGGGGTAGATGTTTCCTTCCTCGCCGCGTGCCGCTTTTTCCCATTCCTGTTCCGTGGGCAGGCGCTTGCCCGCCCAGGCGCAGTAGTCCGTTGCGTCGAACCAGTTGACGTAAACTACGGGATGATTTTCCTTGTCTTTGGGGATTTCCCCGTTTGGCCAGTGGAAAGGGGGCGCGTGCCCGGTGGCCGCGACAAATTTTTTGTAGTCGCGGTTTGTGACTTCATAAATATCGATGAAAAACGCGCCGGTGGAGGCGATATGTTCAGGGGATTCGTCGTCCCAGCGGTCGTTGGAGCCCATGATGAATTCGCCGGCGGGGACAAAGGCCATCCCGGGCGGCGGTTGGGGGGTGGAGGGAGCAACCGCCTGGCGAGCCGTGCGCTGTGTTTTTTTGGCCGGCTGGCCGGCCGGTTTTCCGCCGCTCGCGTTGCTTGCCAGAAACAGCCTTTTCGGAGCGCTCCGGAATGGCGAATAGGACGGCCCTTTTCCGGAATGGCAGTCCTTGCACGGCGAAACCGTGAACTTGTCCGCCCTTGCCTGAGCGATGTTCTCCGGCTGGTGGCAGGCGGTCTGGCATTTTTCCCCATGGGAGTGGGCAAACCGCTCAAAAGCGTTCGCCGGTCCCGCAAGGCACATCCCGAGAAGCATTGCGGGAAGCAGGCAGGGCTTTATCTTGCCGGTTGAAAATCGGGGCATGGATGATGGGCTCCACTCAAAACGTTCTAAATTCCCGCCAGCTTATCATATTGGAATCAGAGTTGAAATTGCCGGGACGGATGATTTGAACGTCCTGTGCTTGACAAAGCCCGCAAAATTACATACGTTTTTGAATATGCCCAATGACGCCAAAACTATTTACGATCCCGACATCCTGGCAAAAATCGCTTCGCTCAGCATCCGCTCCAGACACCTTGTCGAGGGTTACCTGTCCGGACAGCACAAAAGCCGCCACAAGGGGTCCAGCGTAGAGTTTGCCGAATACAAGGATTATACCCCCGGCGACGATACCAGGCATATCGACTGGAAGCTGGTGGGCAAAACGGACAAATGTTACGTCAAGCAGTTCGAGCAATCGACCAACCTCAAGTGCACCATCCTGCTGGATGCCAGCGGTTCCATGGCCTACACGTCTCCCTATCGGACATCGCAAGCCATGACCAAAATGGAATACGCGCAAACGCTCGTGGCCGCGTTATCCTATATTGTGTTGCACCAGTTTGACGGGGTTGGACTCCTGACGTTCAACGACCGGGTCGTCAATCATATTCCGGCGCGTTACAAACCGTCCCATTTTCAGCACATCGTTCATGAACTGGAAACGCTCGAACCTCGGGGAGTCACCCGAATAGGCAACGTCATCAACAACATCATTGAATCCCTGCCCGGCCACAGCATGATCATTTTTATCTCCGACCTGCTGACCCGGGAGGACGACCTGTATAAAAACCTCAAGTTAATGCGCTCCCACGGCCTGGAGATTATCCTGTTTCACCTCCTCGATCCGGATGAAGTCAACCTGCCTTTTGAGGGCGATATCGTTTTTGAATCCCTGGAAGATGACCCCGAGGTCGGCGTTAACCCGGCGGATATTCGAAAGGCATATAAGAAAATTGTGCAAGATCAGATTGATTCCTATAGAAAGACTTTTCCCTCACTGGGCGTGGATTACGTGTTTCTGGAAACATCGACGCCTCTGGACCAGGCCCTGAACTATTATCTGCTGAGGCGGAAAAGCCTCTACAAAGGATGAACCTCAATTTTATTTCACCGGCTTATTTGCTCGGTTTGCTGGGCATCAGCCTTCCCATCCTGGTGCACCTGCTGACGCGCCGCCGGCAAACCCGCATCAAGTTTTCCGCGGTCTATCTCCTTTTCCAATCCGAAAAGCGGTCGATCAAAAGGTCCAGGCCCAATCGTCTGCTCCTGTTGTTGTTTCGTTGCCTGGCCATCATCTGCCTCAGCCTGGCGTTGGCGAATCCGATATTTTCCCTGGGTCCCTCGGATGAATTTCTTTCGCCTGTAGCCTCGGCGAACGTTTTTATCCTGGACGATTCTTACAGCATGGGAAAGCGGGCGGAAAATAAAACGGTGTACGCGGAAGCCCTGAAGACCCTGGCGAATACCTTGAAAAACATTTCGCCCGACAGTTCCTTCAGCCTGGTTTCGGCATCGGCTCCCGGAAGAGTCCTGCTGGATTGGGTCAGAGACCGGGAAATGCTGTTCAACAAGCTCAAGTTGGCCCAACCTTCCCACCGGACCACGGATATCGGCCATGCCGTCTCGGAGGCGCAGAAACTGCTGGAAACCGCATCCCAGCAAACCAAAAGGATTTTCATTTTGACCGACCGGGATAAAAACGGTTGGGACGTGAAAAGTTTTCCCAAACAAGCCGATGACTCCATAGCCGTCAAGGTCATGGATTTTTCCGGGCGGCAGAAGGGCAAAAACCGGGCCGCGGTGACCCAGGTCGCAATGACCCAGGAATTTCTCACCGACAGCCGGATCATTCGCTTGAAGGCGAGCGTTGCCAATCTACTGCCGAAAAGCGCCCTTCGCGGAGTTCCTTTAACTTTGTGGATCAATGGTAAAAAGGAAAGCGAAGTTTTACTGGACTTGCCGCCGGGCTCTGTTGTGGACAATGAATTCTCGTTTCCCCTGCCCGGCAACGAATCGGTGGAGGGTTTCGTGGAAATCGCCGATGACGCCCTGGCCGCCGACAACCGCCGGTATTTTACCTATCAGCCGGACCGTAAAATAAACGTGCTGGTCGTGGATGGCGACCCCAATATGGTGGCTCATCAAAGCGAAACGTTCTATCTGGAACGCGCCTTGAACCCTTTTTATGGATCGTTCTCCGACATCAAACCCACCATTTCCACCCTGGACGAATTGTCCACCCGCAATCTGCGGCTTTATTCCGTGATCATGCTTTGCAACGTGCGCGCACTTCCCATCCAGTATGAATTGGAGCTGGAAGAGTTCGTGATGCGGGGCGGTGCGTTGATTATCTCACTCGGAGACAAGGTCGATCCCAAATTCTACAACGAAAAGATGGGAAACCTTCTACCGGTGAATCTTGAATCCCTGAATCGGCCGTCCAGGGAGGACAAGCCCTTCCACTTTTTAACGGAACCCAGCGACCATCCCGTCTTGAAGCCGTTCAAGGGCAGGATACGAAAGGAAATGAGTGGCATACGCTTTTTCGCGCTTTACAAGGTCAGCCCGCGGACCGGCCGCAGTCCAAACATTCCCATGCGTTTTAAAAACGGATTGCCCGCCGTGGTGGAGTTTTCGTTTGGAAAAGGAAAAACGATTCTGTTCGTTTCCAGTATTGACCGGGATTGGAACGACTTTCCCATCCAACCGACGTTTCTCCCCTGGGTTCAGCGCTGGGTCAAATACTCGGCGCGCAGTCTGGGAAGCATTGTCCGGCAGGACGTGCTGGTGGGCCGGTCTTTTGTGCTGGATGAGGAAATGAGCGATGCCGG
The DNA here is from genome assembly GCA_046757665.1 of Nitrospinales bacterium. GTDB lineage: Bacteria > Nitrospinota > Nitrospinia > Nitrospinales > JAJDAT01 > JBHHYO01. Next base: position 6,792 of record JBHHYO010000065.1, on the reverse strand, counting down.
GTCCTTTTACCTGGAAACCCTCGACGGAAGAGTCCGGCTTGTGGAAAAAGATGCCGGGGAGAAAGCGTTTCCGCCGTCGTATCGTCCCGGCGTGTACCGGGTTTACCGTTCTTCCGTCCCAGCCGCCACGGGGCCGGGCGCCGCCGGCAAACCGTCGCCGAAAAAAAATGTGCGGTTGCCCGTGGATTCGGAAAAGATCGGCGGTTTTGCCGTTAATGTGGACACCCGGGAGTCGAACGCGGAAAAAATATCCAACGAAGAAATCCGGAAAATCCTGAGTGGGCTGGGCGCCGTTACGATAACCGATTATGCCGCCCAAAAATCCAAACTGGAAATGGAAACAAAGGGAACTCCCTTGACGACGCCGTTTTTACTGCTGATGGCGCTGGCGCTTTTTTGGGAAGGATGGCAGGTCCGGCGGGAATAACGCAACCGCTTCGTGGATGCCATCCCATAGCTCGAAAACCATTTTGCTTTGTTTTGAGGTTTGGTGAATACCCTTCTATAATAAGAAGAGAAACCGGCTTGCTCCCTTTGTGGAAAATTGTGGCTTATGAGGTCTCGGTGTGAAATAGCGTTTGGCGCGTGTTGTTTGAGCTTGCTTTGCATGGCCCTGTTCCTGGTGTCCCCGCGGGCCGGTTTTCCCGACGCTACTTCTTCATCCGTCCGCGACCAACTGAGTTCCATTCCCGCCCGTCCGGCGGAAAAAATTGATCTGCTCCAGGCAATGCTTCTTGTCTCCAGGGACTGGGACCCGAAGGCCGACGTCGATTTGCCGCTCATTGATCAGTTGACGGAGCAGGTCCGGAAAAAAATCGATTCCGGCACCGATCCCCGATCGGTAGTGGAAGTCTTGCGCCACGCCATTCACGACGAATGGGGATTCCATTTCACGGAGCGGGTGGACCCGCAGGGTTTCCCGCTGGCGCCGGACGAATCGTTTTTGCACGGGCTGTTGCAAACCCGGCGGGGTTATTGCATGACCTTGTCCCTGCTTTACCTGATTGTTGGCGACCGGCTGGATTTGCCTCTTCACGGCGTGGCGTTGCCCAATCATTTTTTCGTCCGCTTCGAGTCTCCGGGATACCGCGTCAATATCGAAACCACCCAGGACGGCAAATTGTTGCCGGACGATTTTTATTACGAGCGCTTCGGCGTGACGCCGCAAACGCCCTTTTTCATGAAAAACCTGGGAAAGAAACAAACCCTGGGCGCCTATTTTTCCAATGTGGGGACTATATACTTCAAGGCGGCACTGCCGAAAAAGGCGGTTTTTTATTTGCGGCTGGCGGTGGAAATCAATCCGCGCTCCCTCGAGGCGCGGAACAATTTGGGGAACGTGCTCTCGGAGATGAAGTTGTACGACCAGGCCATCGAGCAGTACGAGGCCGCCTGGGACGTGGAGCCCAACGACGAGGCGACTGCGTTGAACCTGGCTATCGCCTATTCGGAGGCGGGGTTGAATGACCAGGCCATCGAAGCGTTTTTGCGGGTGGCGCAAATGAACCCCGCGTCCATTGTCGCCCACCAGGAATTGGCAAGACTTTATCTGGATCGAAGACGCCCCGTCGGCGCGCTTCTTCACCTGAAAAAGCTGGTCCGCCTCGATCCGCAAAATTTGCGGCACCGTTTGCGTATGGCGGACGTTTACCTGCGGTTAAACCATTACCGTCTGGCCCTGCAAACCTTGCAGGCCGCGCAAGCCCTGAGCCCGGACAACTTTGAACTCAAGGAAAAACTGGCCGAGGCTTATTACCGCCTTGAAGATTTCGACCGGGCCATCGAGGCGCTTCGTTACCTGATTGAACAGCGTCCAGAGTTTTTGCGGGCTTACGTTCAACTCGGCTGGACGTATTACCGCACGGGAAACGTCAAGATGGCCATCGTCTGGACAAAACGCGGCCTGACCGAGGGCAGGGGAGACTACGCCACCCTCGCGTATATGAATCTGGGGTTTTATCACCTGCTGGAAAAACAATACCCGAAAGCCAGGGACTGGTACCGCAAGGCCCTGGCCGACAATAAGCCCCACGCCCTGGAGGATATGATAACGGACCTGAATGAGGCGGCGAAACAACATCCCGACTTTGCGGAACTGGAATTTTTTATCGGTTGGCTTTATGTCAAGAGCGGGGAAAAAGAAAAAGCCGCGCCTCACCTGAAATATTACCTGTCAAAAAAAACCAGTGGTCCCCGTGCCCGGGAAGCGCGGGATTTCCTGGAAAAAATGCAACCGGGTTCATCTGATAAAAGACGCGAGGATTCCAATGAAACACCGCCAGGCCAGAGGACCCCAAAGGATATGGCTAAAATCCCCGCCGGTTTTTTTACCATGGGATCCGATTTCCGGGAACAGGACGAACGGCCCGCCCATGACGTTTACCTGGATGCCTTTTACATCGACAAGTATGAAGTGAGCGCGGAAAAATACGCCGAATTCCTCAATCAAATCGGACGCAACGACGGCTATTATCGTATCAACCAATATGGCACCCTGAAGTATGACGAAAAATTTTTTTCCGAAAAAGGCGCCTATCCCATCAACAATGTTTCCTGGATGGGAGCGGATGCCTATTGCCGCTGGAAAAATAAGCGGCTCCCCACGGAAGCGGAATGGGAAAAGGCCGCGCGTGGTGTTGACGGACGGTCTTATCCCTGGGGCAATACTCCGCCGGGGCCGTGGGATGCCCGGTTTAATCAGTTTTGGGAACAGATGGGATTAGACGTTATGGTTCCCGTGGATTCCATGCCTGACGGCAAAAGCCCTTTCGGTGTCTATCACATGGCCGGGAACGTCAAAGAATGGGTGGATGATTGGTACGACAGTGAGTATTATAGAAGCCGTACTCATAAAATGAATCCCAAGAGCCCGCCAGGCGGCATTTTCAAGGTCATCAAGGGGGGCTCCTGGAACGACATGGCGGGTTTTATTTATTCATCGTTCAGAAATAACAGCCGCCCCGAAATCCGCCTGGAGGATTACGGGTTTCGTTGCGCCAAAAACGCGGAAGTGGAAAATAATACCCTTCCCAAAAGGTTAACCCGCTTTTAGGCAAGCTTGAAAGGGCGTTGTGAGGGCTTATGCTGGGTGCGGTTGAAATTTTAATGATTGCGGTCATCTTCGGGATTATTTATGGTCGGGACGCCATAGATAAAACCTGGAGAAAACACCCGGATGAAGGGCTGGGCGAATCGCTTGCCGGAGACCTAAAGGAGTACTACGAAAAAGACCCCAAACGCCTGATCAGGATCGTTGTCGGTTTCGTTTCGATCGTCGTTTTTTTGGGCTTGGTGATTTATTGGGTTTTCACCCGCACGGAAATCCCGAAAATGCTCGGCAAGATGATGGGGTTCGATTAATAAGTGAGTCCGGAATTACGCACGTGGACGTAGGGCTCCCCTCCCTGCAACAAATCCCCATCGACAACTTTTCCCACATAGAGGACATGGTCGCCCACCGGCACCTGTTGAATGACCTCGCATTCCAGGTGGGAAACCGCGTCGTTCAGGACGGCGAGGCCGAGCGCGCCTCGACGAATATCGAGTCCCTCGAAAACGTCGGTTCCCGCCGCCGGCGGCTTGCTGAACCGTTTGAGCAGGCCGTTGCTGTCTGTTCCCAGAATGTTGAGGCTGAATGAGTTTGACGCCTCCACCAACAGCCGTGCCGGGCGAGACTTGGCAAGCGCCACGGACACCGTCAGCGGTTCAAACGAACACTGATTGACCCAACTGACCAGGATGGCGTCTTCCCGGTCCCCGAATCGAGCGGTTAAAATGAACAAACCGCTGGCCAGCCGGCCCAGGGCTTTACCTGATTTTTCCAAGTCATTCATAGGGATTATCCTTTCGCAAAAATTTTGTTGTTCCATCGGCCCGGGATAGCTTCGCCGCAGGAGGAGCAAGCGCCGGAGCGCAGATAATTGGCGAAAACCCGAAACCCCATGCGCGCCACCAGCAGTTCGCCGCAACCGGGGCAGTAAGTGTTCTCGGTGTTTTCCACCTGGCCGGGGCGGTTGCCGGAATAGATGAATTTCAGTCCCGACTCCTTGCCCAGCCGCCTTGCACGGAGCAAGGTGTCAACCGGCGTGGCCGCGCGGTCGGTCATCTTGTAATCCGGATGAAACGCCGTAACATGCCAGGGAACATCCACGGATACCGAGGCGATGAACTCGGCGATGCCGGCCAGTTCCCGGTCGGAATCGTTATAACCGGGAATGACAAGGGTTACGATTTCGGTCCAGAATCCCATGGCGTGGACTTGCCGGATGGTTTCCAGGACTTCCTCCAGGTTGCCGCCCAGCCGCCGGTATTTTTTGGCGTCAAATCCTTTCAGGTCGATCTTGAAGAAATCCAGCCACGGGTGAAGAAATTCTAAAACTTCCGGAGTGCCGTGTCCATTGGAAACGTAGCCGGTGGCCAGGCCGCGCCTCTTGGCTTCGCGGAACACCTCGACGGCCCATTCGCTGGTAATGAGGGGTTCGTTATAAGTCGAGACCACCGTACGACTGCCGTTGTCCTCGGCCAGATCGCAAATTTCCTCGGCCGTGGTTGCAGATGCCGAGCTGGTGGCCGCCTCGTCCCGCAGGGATTGCGAGGTGAACCAGTTCTGGCAGTAGGCGCAGTGGAAGTCGCAACCCAGCATCCCGAAGCTCAGGGCCTTGCTACCGGGATAGACATGGAAAAAAGGTTTCTTTTCGATCGGGTCGTTATGAACTCCCGCCACGTAACGAAAAGGCGCCATCAACGTTCCCTTGTCGTTGAACCGCACCTTGCAAACGCCCCGCTGGCCGGGACGCAGTTTGCAACGGTGTCCGCAGGCGGTGCAAATGAGGACTCCGTCGGCGAGCGTTTGTACCAACTCGCCGGCCCGTGTGTGCGCGTCGATGTTCATGCGACTTATTCCGTGCTGACGACCGAGTCCTTCTTCAAGGCCCCGACCAGGGTGTGCCAGGACAGGCTGGCGCATTTGATGCGCGAGGGAAACTCGCGCACCCCCTTGAACAGCTTGAGTTTGCCCAGATGGTTTTCCTGCTGTTCGGGGTCGAACTCTCCCAGCACCATCCGATGGAACTCTTCAAAGACGACCTTTGCCTCGTCCACCGTTTTGCCCCTCAGGAACGTGGTCATCAGGGAGGCGCTGGCCTTGGAGATGGCGCAACCCGACCCGGTGAAGCTGACCTCCTGAATCACGTTGTCATCGTCGACGTTGAGGTAGATTTCGTAATCGTCGCCGCACAGAGGATTGTAGCCGTGACAGGAGTGAGTGGCGTTTTCCATTTCATGGAAATTCCGCGGCTTCCGGTTGTGCTCCAGAATCACCTGCTGATAAAGTTCGTTGCTGTAAGCCATTTCGGTTTGTTCCTTTGGCAGTTAAAAGTTGAGAGTTTTGGTTCTCTCCGGGTTTAACCGTTTTAAGTTTTTACCCAGGATGCTGGCGGCGTACCGGGCGCCTTTCCGAGACCAGTGGTCGTCATCCTTAAAATAGAGGTCGGACTCCCGCCGGGAAATATCCAGAAAGGGTTCCAACAAACTGATAAATGAAACATTTGTTTTTCGGGCGATTTCCTCGAGGCGTCGGGTTTGATAATATAAGTCATATCCTTTCCATTCGGGGAAATCCTTTACAATTTTATGGTAATACACCTGTTCTTTAAAAGGAATACTGACTATTGTCAACCGGACACTCTGCTGAGCGCAAAGTTCAGCCACATCACGAATTAGTTGTCCCAGAAACTGAAATTCCTTTTCGGCAAAATCGGGGTTTTGAGTATCTTCCTTTGGAAGGTTCAATTTCAATACAGAGGGTGAAAACCTCATTTGTTCACCGCTCGTTGTTGATATGAAATACTTTTTATATTCCGCGAATTGTTTTCCACCACCCCGAAATACTACCAGCTTTACTAATCGGTAAGTAAACGAATATTTGTGTAGCCAGCCCCTGAGGAAAAAAAAGCCTGTTCCCATCTCTGACTGAAGAGACCTTAAATCATTGCCTTCAAAGTAACACCAGATGACTTGTTTCGGCTTGGGGTTGAGCGTTTGAACGGCGTTTTTTATTTTGTAAGCCTCCTCGATGGGCCCATGGGCGCCTTCGGCGATGTTCACGAATTGGGTTCCTGTTTCTTTTTGCAAAAGCCGGGGAAGAGTTTCCTTCCATCTAAGGTTTGCGCCAAAGACAAATGAATCTCCCGCCACCAGAGAATAAGGTTTGCTCCAATCCTTGACGCCCTCGCCTCTGACGCCCCAGTCGATATCGGGGTGCAGTTCGACCGTCTGGAATTCAATGTTTTTATCTTTCCATTCCATCACGCCTTTTATGTTTTTCTTTAGCAAATGATTTTCTACCGTGTCGATCTTTGGAGAGGTGAAGGTGACGGGTGTTGGCAGGAGGATACGACCCATTATTTCCGTGATAAGGATTGGCAAAAGAAACAAGGAGACCGCATAAAACAAAATACGTTTTTTCATTCACAATTCCGGGGACACAAATTAACAGGTTGCCGAAAAAGTCGGATTGAAGCGATTTCCTTTAATGTCATGCTGAGCTTGTCGAAGCGTGCACCTTATTTTAAAGGGCGTGCCACCCCTCTTCGACAAGCTCGGATGGCGTAGCCCGGCCCGGTGAAGCGGACCTCCCGGATCACGTTGTTGTCGTCAACGTTGAGGAAGATTTTGTAATCGTCTCCAAAATTGCACTTAAAACTTGAATCTGCTCTTTAAAAATTTTTGTACTTCTTTTAAAAAAGCGCTTTCTGATTTATTGTTTGGCTGGAGTTTTTCTGCCCAACTTCG
>JBHHYO010000064.1:0-16094 GCA_046757665.1 Nitrospinales bacterium | reverse complement strand
GCGCGGGTGTCGGTTCGTTTTTCGGCACCGGCATCGGCACGGCGTTCGGCAAACTCTTCGGCCTGGGCGGGCCCAAGCTCAACGAATCGGAAAAACAAGCTGGAACGCCTGGAGAACGCCCTGGATAACGTGGACCTGCAGGTCAAAGTGGTGACGCAGGACCTGGACGATTTGACGGAGCATGTTTTTAAAGTTTTCGACCGGCGGGTAAGAGACCGCCAGATCACCATCGACGCCGCCGTGGTTGTTTAGCCTGGCTTAAGGGGTTTTTGCTTCACCATTTTCCGTTTATCCCGTACTATGTAGGGCCAATTTAATAAAAGAGTGGTTTGTTATGAAAAAAATCGGCATGGTCAGCCTGGGCTGTCCGAAGAATAGCGTGGACACGGAGCTTGTTTTGGGCGACCTCGCGCAAAGCGGCTACGAGATTACGCCCGTCCAGGAGGAAGCGGACGTCATCATCGTCAACACCTGCGGTTTCATCGAGTCCGCGAAACGGGAGTCGATCGACGCCATTCTGGAAATGGCGCGGTTGAAGTCGGAGGGTCGGTGCCAAAAGCTGGTGGTAACCGGCTGTCTGTCCGAACGCTACAGCGAGGAGTTGCTCAAGGAAATTCCGGAGATCGACCTGATGCTGGGGGTGAACCAGTATCCCCGTCTGAAGCATCTTCTGGCCACCGTGGGGGAAACCCGGCGGGACGGCGCCAACGGGGTCAACCATGTGAACGACGCGGCGGAATATTATGAATCTTTTAGCCGGCGTGCCCTGACGACGCCGTTTTATTCGGCGTATTTGAAGATTGCGGAAGGTTGCTCGCACCAGTGCGCCTTCTGCTATATCCCGCAAATCCGCGGCGCCTTTCGCAGTCGGCCTATGGAGTCCATTGTCGAGGAAGCCCGCGGCCTGGCGCAAGGGGGTGTGAAAGAGTTCAACCTGATTTCCCAGGTGACCACTCTGTATGGCGCGGATTTGCGAATGAAGGACGGATTGGTGCAACTGCTCAAGGCCCTGGCCGCCATCGAAGGCGTCGAATGGCTCCGGCTGTTGTACTGCTATCCGACGTTCCTCGGCACGGGGTTGATCGACTACATCGGCGGCGAGGACAAGGTTTGCAATTATATTGATGTTCCGCTTCAGCACATTGACGACGGCATGTTGCGCAGGATGAAGCGTCAGGAGAGCGAGAAGGATGTGCGCGCCCTGCTGGCGGAACTGCGCCGCAAGATACCGGGTGTTGCGCTACGCACGACTTTCATCACGGGTTTCCCCGGCGAAACCGACGCACAGTTCCGCCGCTTGGCGGATTTCCTCGCGGAGATAGAGTTTGACCACGTCGGCGTTTTCACCTATTCCGATGAGGAGGGCACCGCCGCTTACGATTATCCCGACCGCGTTCCCGGGAAAACGGCCCGGGAAAGAAAAGATGAATTGATGCACATTCAACGGGCCATTTCCCGGCGCAAAAACGCGCGCCGCGTCGGCCAGGTTTATCCCGTGCTGGTGGAGAGGTTGGACGATGAGTTTCTGCTCACCGGCAGGTTTCCGTTTCAGGCGCCGGAGATCGACGGCCAGGTGATTCTCGAAAAGACCCATGCCGAACCGGGGCAAATCCTGCCGGCGCGCGTTACGGCGAGCCTGGATTACGATCTGATCGCCTGCGCGGAGGAGGCCGGAAAAGCATGAGAACCGACAGGAGACGAAGTCCATGAGGCTCAGGCGGGTTGGCATATTGACGGGGGGAGGCGATTGCACGGGGTTGAACGCGGTGATCCGGGCCATCACGCGGGCGGCTATCATCAAGCACGATAACGCCGCCGTGGTGGGGATCGAGGATGGTTTCGAGGGCCTGATTTTCGACCGCACCTGCGAGTTGACGATCCCGCGGACGCGGGACATTCTGACCCTGGGCGGCACCATTCTGGGAACCAGCAACAAGGGCGACCCGTTTGCGTTTCGGGAATACGGCGCGGACGACTCCATCGTCACCCATGATTATTCCGACAAGGTGATCAGAAATTTCAAGCGGATGTTGCTGGACTGTTTGTTCGTGATCGGCGGCGAGGGCACTTTGCAGATCGGCTATGAATTTTACAAGCGGGGATTGCCGATCATCGGCATTCCCAAGACCATCGACAACGATCTGGAGTCAACCGACTATACCTTTGGTTTTCAGTCGGCGGTGCAGGTGGCCAGCGACGCGATGGACCGGTTGCAAACCACGGGCAGGAGCCACGACCGGATCATGATCCTGGAAGTCATGGGCCGCAACGCCGGCTGGATTGCTCTGGAAGCCGGCATCGCCGGCGGCGCGCATGTTATTTTGCTTCCCGAGATTCCCTACAAACTGGACCGGGTGTTGGAAAAACTAAGGCGGCGGGAAGCGGGAGGCAGTCCTTACAGCATCATCATGGTGGCGGAAGGAGCCGTGGAAGAGGGCGGCTCCGCGATCACCCAGGAATCCGCCTCTGCCCGACTGCAAGGCGTGGCGCAGTTGGGCGGCGTGGGGTATTACCTGGCGGACCGGATTAAAAAAGAAATCGATCTCGAAGTTCGTTGCACCGTCCTGGGGCATATCCAGCGGGGCGGAACGCCTATCGCCTTCGACCGGGTTCTGGGAACGCGCCTCGGCGCGTTTGCGGTGCAGGCCGCGGCGGAGGAAAAATTCGGCAACATGGTTTCCTTGAAAACGCCCGACCTCACCCTCGTGCCGTTGAAAGACCTTGCCGGCAAGGTGCGCGCCGTGCCGCAAGATTGCCAGTTGATCCGGTGCGCGGAGTCCATCGGCATCAGCCTGGGGCGGTGAATGGTTTTGGGTCTGCGACATGCCACGGAATGAATTTTCCATTGGGGTTTTCGACTGGCGCTTCGTTGCAAAAGTTCATAACCGTTGCTTCACGCTTCGACAGATACCGTGACAATTTGAGTTCGACGGGCTCAGCGTGACAGCAATTTTGCGTCCTAAGCTTGTTGAAGGACGCGAAGGAAACCAAATTTTAATCTTCAAAGCGCGGGATTCGACATGCCAAAACCTGTTTTTACAAGTCGTTTAAAATCATGTGGATATAAGTCAAAATGCGATCCGGTTTTTGGGCCGTTTTGCCGCGAAATTCGTTGATTTTTTACCTGACGGGACACCGGGAAAATGGGTTGTGGCGCAAGGGGTTGATGGATTTATCTCCTGACGTTTCGACTATTTCGTTCCTCGTTTTTGGAAAAAAATTTTCCCCGAAAAATGGTGAAATAAGAAACGGCGATGAGGCAGGAAGCCCGAATTGCTACGGCATATCTGCTTCCGCCGCCTTGGTGGCGCTGGACAGATTGCGTTCAGCATAAATCTTGTCACAATAAAAACAATGTGCTAACCTAGACCGACACCGTTATTGGATTTTTCCGTGTAAAATTCACACGTTTCCGGATCGAGCCGTGGGTGACCGCGAGGTTCCCGGTTCGAGAAGATGGAGACGGAGGCCAACCCATTTGTCAAAGGAAGAAAAAATGTCTGAAATCACCATGAAAGACCTTCTGGAGGCTGGCGTGCACTTTGGCCACCAGACCAATCGTTGGAACCCCAGGATGAAAAAGTATATCTATGGGGCGCGCAACGGGATCTACATCGTCGACCTGCATAAAACCTTGAAGAAGTTCAGGGAGGCGGAGAAGTATGTTAAGGAAATGTCCCGATTGGGCCAAAAAATTCTTTTCGTCGCCACGAAAAAACAGGCTCAGGACCTGATCGCCGAAGAAGCGTTGCGATGCGGGATGTATTATGTGAATCAGCGGTGGTTGGGCGGGACGCTGACCAATTTCGCCACGATCAAAAAAAGCGTTGACCGCTTGAAAGAGTTGGAACGGATGGAGGCGGAAAATGAATTTGACCGGCTCCATAAAAAGGAAGCGCTGAAAAAGCACAAGGAAATCGGCAAGCTGAACAAATTCCTGCGCGGCATAAAAAATATGTCGAAGCTTCCGGATGCGGTATTCATTGTTGATATACGAAAAGAGAAGATAGCTTTGGCGGAAGCGCGGAAGTTGGGAATGAAAATTATTGCCATTGTCGATACAAATTGCAATCCGGATGGAGTCGATTTCCCCATTCCGGGCAATGATGACGCGATTCGTTCCATTCGGCTGTTTACCCGGCGTATTGCCGACCTTTGCCTGGAAGGGCAGGAAATTGTTCAGGCCACCCGGAAGGATGAACCGGGTAAAGATGAGGCATCGCCTGAACCGTCCAGCCTTGAGAGCCCCGTTCTCGATAACGAGCCGGCGAAAGAAGTGAAAGCCGTTCTGGCCGAGACCGAGAAGACCGAAAACACAGTTCCAAACCCATAAGCATCAACAGGCGAAGAGCCGAAATTTAAATAAAGGAGTAGGAGCAGAATGAATATTACCGCGGAAATGGTTAAGGATTTGCGCGCCAAGTCGGGCGCGGGCATCATGGAATGTAAGGCGGCTCTTAAAGAAGCCGAAGGAGACATCGAGCAATCGATAGTCGTGCTTCGCAAAAAAGGCCTGGCCAAGGCGGCAAAAAAAGGCGGCCGTGCCACGACCGAGGGAGCTGTAGGGTCTTATATTCACGCCGGGGCCAAAATCGGTGTCCTCCTGCAATTGAATTGTGAAACCGATTTTGTCGCCAACACGCCCGACTTCAAGGGACTGGTTAAAGATGTTGCCATGCACATTGCCGCCGCCGGGCCGCGATTCGTCTCGCGGGAAGAGGTGACGGAGGAAGTGCTGGCCAGGGAAAAGGAAATTTACGCCCACCAGGCGCGCGAATCGGGCAAGCCGGAGAAAATCATCGATAAAATTGTTTCGGGAAAGATGGAAAAATTTTACGAGGAAGCTTGTCTTCTGGACCAGCATTTTATCAAAAATACCGACATCACCGTACAGGAACTGATTCAGCAAAAAATTGCCTCCTTGGGAGAAAATATAACTATTGGAAATTTTGCACGATTCGAAATCGGTAAAGGATGACCAAACAGCCAGGCCACAGGCTGTTTTTAAAAGGGTTCTGCTGAAACTGGGAGGAGAAAGCCTCGCCGATCGTGACGGGGGTTTCGGGATTGATCAAAAGGCTCTCGCAAATATTGCCGCGGATATCCATGAGGCAAAAGCCCTGGGTGTGGAAATTGCCATCGTCATCGGCGGCGGCAACATTTTTCGGGGCGCCACCGCCAGTAGCCTTGGCATGGAGCGGGTTGCGGCGGACTACATGGGAATGCTTGCCACCGTGATCAACGCTCTGGCCCTGCAACACGCTCTGGAGAGCGCGGGCATTTCCACGCGGGTGCAGACGGCTCTCGAAATCCATGAGCTTGCCGAGCCGTACATCCGCCGAAAGGCCATTCGACACCTGGAGAAAGGCCGTGTGGTGATATTCGCCGCGGGTACGGGCAACCCTTATTTCACGACGGATACCGCCGCCGCCCTGCGCGCCATGGAAATTGATGCGCAGGTGATTTTCAAGGCGACGAAGGTGGATGGGATTTTTTCCTCCGACCCCATGAAGGACAAGAAGGCCGTAAAATTCGACCGCTTGTCTTACCTGGATGTGTTGAAAATGGGCCTCAAGGTGATGGATTCGACTTCCGTGTCTCTTTGTATGGACAACAAAATGCCGATGGTAATTTTCAACGTCAGGCAACGGGGCAGTATCCGAAAGGTTTTACTTGGAGAAAAACTGGGAACAACTGTGGGGCTCACCGATGATTGACAAGTTGCTGGAAGAATCCGGAATCATGATGAACCACTCAATCGAGCACCTTAAACAGGAGCTGGGCAAGCTGAGCACGGGTCGTGCATCGCTCGCCTTGCTGGATGGGTTGAAAGTTGATTATTACGGAACGCCGACGCCGCTCTCCCAGGTGGCAACTCTCGGAGTGCCCGACAGTAGCACGATCACTATCCAGCCGTGGGAGAGCTCTTTGCTCAAGGCCATTGAAAAAGCCATTCAGTCGTCCACGCTGGGTTTGAATCCGGCAAACGACGGCAATGTTATCCGTCTCAATATACCGCTTCTTACGGGTGAGAGGCGAGAGCAGATCATCAAAATTCTCAAAAAGTATGAAGAAGAATGCAAGGTGGCGATCCGCAATGTTCGCCGGGAATTCAATGACAAGATAAAGAAGTTGGAGAAAGAAAAAGTTCCACAGGATGACTGCCGAAAGGGCCAGGAAAAACTGCAAAAAATCACCGACGAACATATCAATCTCGTTAGCCAGATCGCCCAGGCAAAAGAAGCAAGTATCCGGGAAACTTAACCCTTTCCCGGCAGGCTCGATAAAGTCCACCCGGTTTCCAACCCGTCAACTCTTTCCCCGGGAGAAATTTTCTTGGCAAATGTTGCGTTACTAGAGAAAATCGACAGGAACAGGCTACCCAGGCATATTGCCATCATCATGGACGGCAACGGCCGCTGGGCGAAAAAAAATTTGCTCCCCCGGGTTCATGGCCACCGGGCCGGCGTCAAGACTGTGGATCGGATCGTTACCTTGTGCCGCAAGCTTAATGTCGAAGCGCTCACCCTGTATTCGTTTTCCGGTGAGAACTGGAATCGTCCGGCGGCGGAAATCAAGGCCTTGCTGAAGATTCTGGACCAGTATCTGAAAAAAGAACTCGACCGCATGAAACGGGAGAATATCCGTTTCAACACCATTGGCCGGATCGAAGGGTTTCCGGAAGATATTCGAAAACTTATCCGCCGCGCCAGGGAATACACGCAAACCAATGATGGTTTGGTTCTGACCTTGGCCCTGGGTTATGGCGGCCAGCAGGAAATCCTTGATGCGGTCAAAAAAATCGCGCAAAAGGTGCTCGACGGACACCTGTTGCCGGGGGACATCGATTCCGATTTGTTTGAAACCTTTCTCGATACCCGGGGTCTACCCAATCTCGATCTGCTGATACGAACGAGCGGGGAAATGCGAATCAGCAATTTTCTCCTGTACCAGATTGCTTATACGGAGTTGCATTATACCAATGTGCTGTGGCCGGATTTCACCGAGGAAGATTTATTGATGGCCATCATCGACTTTCAAAAACGCGAAAGGCGCTTCGGTATGCTCCAGGAGCAGATTTTCAAGGCTTAAATGGGCAAACCCGTGGACTGCGGCAGGATCATATCCGCGAAGACTCCTATCCTCAAATTTCAATCGTGAACCACAAACCCCAAACCGTTCGCGCGAGGCCGGCCTTTTGAAGCGAGTTTTAAGTAGCGTCCTACTCCTGCCGATTTTAATAGCCGTCATCTATTTCGGCTCGCCTGTTGTTTTTTACCTTGTAGTTTTAGCCGCCGTATTGCTGGGCATTTATGAGTATTTTGCCCTGATCTCCGAGATCGGCATCACGGGATTTCCCGTGATGGGATTTGTATTGAGTTTTCTGCTGACCCTGTGCTTTTATTTCGGCGGTCAGTTTCTCGCGCAATGGATTTTGGCGGCAACGGTTCTTCTTTTTCTAGCCTGGTTTGTCCTGGAAAAGGATATCCGCACAGCGTTTGATCAAATCGCCTATACTTTTTTGGGCATTTTTTATGTTGCGGGCTTGTTGGGCTCCTTTGTTTTAATCCGCAATCTGGCGGAGGGGCAATATTATGTGTTTTTTGTGTTGCTTGTTGTCTGGCTGGGCGATACGGCCGCCTACTATGTCGGCCGGAACTTTGGCAGACATCCGTTAGCCCCGGTCATCAGCCCGAAAAAAACCGTGGAAGGGGCCGTGGCGGGCTTGACGGGAAGCCTCGCCGGCGGATGGATCGCCCAACTCTGGTTTTTGCCGGACGTGGCCCTTGCCCATTGTTTGATTATGGCCCTCATTTGCGGTATGATCGGACAATTTGGCGACTTGGCCGAGTCACTGTTGAAAAGAAGCGCGCGCGCCAAGGACTCCGGCAGTTTGATTCCCGGTCATGGCGGGATCTTGGACCGCATCGACGGTTTGTTGTTTGCCGGACCGGCTTTTTATGGTTATTACACAGGTGTCCTTTCCCCTTGAGGGAGCAGGCATATGAAAAAAATTTCCATCCTGGGGTCCACCGGTTCCATCGGCGTCAACACCCTTGACGTTGTCGATAGATATCCCGAACAGTTCGAGATCGTGGGTCTCTCCGCCGGGAGCAATGTCGAGTTGTTTGCCCGGCAAGTCAGAAAATTCAAGCCCAAAGTGGCGTCTATTTTCGATCCCGCCAAAATCAAGCCGCTACGGGAAGTGCTCAACGGGCATCCCGTGGAACTGGTCAGCGGCGAGGAAGGCTCCACAAAAGTGGCGGTGCTGGAAGAAGCGGACACAGTGGTTTCCGGCATTGTCGGCGGAGCCGGCCTGGTGCCCACGTTTGCCGCCCTGCGGGCCGGCAAGCATGTCGCCCTTGCCAACAAGGAGACGCTGGTGATCGCCGGAGAACTGGTGTTGAAGGCGGCGCGCAATGGGGCGGGCATCGTGCCCATCGACAGCGAACACAGCGCCATTTTCCAGGCATTGAACGGTGAAAAAAAAGAACGCATAAAAAAAATCATCCTCACGGCGTCGGGCGGACCGTTCCGCACCTGGTCCAAGGAAAAAATGGAACACGTCACCGTCCGGGAAGCGCTCAATCACCCGAACTGGAAAATGGGAAGCAAGATCACCATCGATTCGGCCACCCTCATGAACAAGGGCCTCGAATACATCGAGGCGAAATGGCTGTTCGGCCTGGACGTCCCGGTCGAGATCATCGTGCATCCGCAAAGCATCGTGCATTCGATGATTGAATTCGTCGATACCTCAATAATCGCCCAATTGGGCATTCCGGACATGCGGGTCCCCATTGCCTACGCCCTGACTTATCCCGACCGGTTTGCAATGGAGCTTCCGTCGCTGGATTTTGCCGGGTGTTCGCAACTCAACTTCGAGAAACCCGATTTCGAAAAGTTTCCCTGCCTGCGGCTGGCCATGGAGGCCCTGGAAGCCGGTCAAACCATGCCGGCGGTATTGAATGCCGCCAATGAAGTGGCGGTGGAGGCTTTTCTGGAGGAACAAATTCCCTTCAAGGAAATTCCCGAAGTCATCCGCGCCACCATGCGTTGCCACCAAAGCGTTCCCGTGCAGGAACTCGACGATGTGCTCGCCGCCGACCGCTGGGCCAGAAACGAAGCCCGGAAACGCATCACCGTGGCTTATTGACGAACGCCGGCCGCAAGGACCCGGAGTTTTTCAGGTTTGCGGGGCGGCGCCCGGTTTTCCACTTTCCATTTTTTGAGACAAACTCCCCATGTTCCGAATCGGCAACGGTTATGACGTTCACCGTCTGGTGAAAGAAAGAAAGCTGGTCCTCGGCGGCGTGGAAATTCCCCATGTCGCCGGACTCGATGGACACTCCGACGCCGACGCCCTGCTCCACGCCATTTGCGATGCCGTTTTGGGCGCCTGCGGAGCGGGCGATTTGGGCCGGCATTTCCCCGATTCCGACCCCAAATGGAAAAACGTTTCCAGCTTGTTGTTGTTGAAAAAAGTCGGCGACATCTGCCGGCAACGCCGGTTCCAGATCGTCAATACCGATGCGATTGTCGTTGCCCAAAAGCCTCGCCTGGCTCCCTTTATCGATCAAATGAAAACCAATATCGCCGCCGCCCTGGATATCCCCGCCGACCAGGTTAACGTCAAGGCCACAACGACCGAAACGCTCGGCTTCGTCGGACGGGAGGAAGGCATCGCCGCATATGCCGTGGCCATGCTCCGCGAAAACAACGACTGAACCAAGAATCGATTCGTTAGCAGATTGCTGAAAAAGTCAATTGGCTTTTTCAGCAATCTGCCGGTTATTGCGTCTCCGGTTTGATCATCCCTCCGCCTCGACTTTTTTCAGTTTCTTGTTCATCCGCCGGATCAGTTCCTGATAACTGTTTTTGTGGATGACCTTGTAAAACTGGGAGCGCAGGTTATTGCGCATACTGACGCCGTCGAGTACGACCTCGACGACAAGCCATTTGCCGTTGACTTTGGCGAGAGAGAAATCGATGTCCACCTCGCCCTCATCTTTGTGGACCACGGTTACGGGAACGATTGCCCGGTCTTTTTTAATCCGGCTTTTCCCGTAGGTGATCTGCAAGTCGGCAAAAAACTTTCCCGAGTTGGGGAAAGCCACTTCCTGAAACAATTTGCTCAACAAGGCCAGGAAATCCCGTTGTTCCTGGGGCGTTCGTTGCTTCCAGTATTTTCCCAGGGTTCTGCGTCCTACCCCGGGGATATTCAGCTTGGTTATCGCCAGCGCCGAATATTTTTGATTGATCTTTTTTTGCTCGGCGGACAGGTCGTTGCCGTTCTTAATTTTTTTAATGACCTCCAAAAGGGATTTCACCGTTTCCTGCGGCCCGGGGTTTGCTGACAGGGCCGGGCCGCTGAATAACAGAAAAAAGACCGGAAGCGCAACTCGGAATATGTTTTTCAATGCAAGCATAACTGCAAGAATACAAAATCCGCCTTGCGGAATCCAGAGGAAATCGAAAGCGCGGAGCCCCGACACGCCCGTTTCCATCCTGAGCCGCCGCGCCTGACCGGTTTATAATGCTGGCGGTTGTGATAGAATTTGTGGTTAAATTTCATTCAGGCCAAGTTTTTCCATTGAGTTCCCGAATTTATGCGGCGAAAAATTGTTTTGCTGTTAGCAGGGCTGTTCCTGGCGCGCCTGGCGTCGGCGGCGCCGCTCGAGAGCATCGACCGGTTGCATCGTCAGGGCAACACCGTTGCCGATTACAAAAAAATCGAGCGTCTGCTCCGGCAAAGTCCCGAAAAAAAATCGGACGCCCTGCTGTGGCGGCTGGCGCGCACGTACGCCTCGCTGGGCAACCGCGCTGTCACCGACCGCGAGAAGAAAAAGTATTTCACCCGGTGCCGCGACAGCGCCGAGCGCGCCCTGGCTCTCAACAAGCGCGCCGCGGCGGGCTATTACTTCAAGGCCCTGTGCATGGGCAAGCTGGGCCGGCTTCAAGGCGTCTTCGGCAGTTTGTCGCTGATTTCCACCTTCCGGAAGAATATGGAAAAAGCCGCCCGCCTCGACCCTTCCGTCGAGCAGGGAGGCGCCCACCGGGCCTTGGGGAAATATTATGCCGCCCTGCCGGCGCTACTGGGCCGCAGTTTCAAAAAATCGATCCGGCATCTGAAACAGGCCGTACGTTACGGACCGACATTTGCCGACAACTATTTTTTCTTGGCGGAATCTTATGACGCCGCCGGCAACGCCAAGGCGGCGCGTTCCACCATCCGGGCCTATCTGCGGGCGGTGCAAAAGTTTCCCGATACGCCGAAGCTGAGGGAACAACGCCGCCGGGCCAGACAGTTGTTGAAAAAATTTTGAACCCGGCCCTCCCCGGCGGTTCCCGGTTGCGAACCGCCCGGCGGACGGCCCGTGTCCTCAGCCGATGCTCAAGGAACTGAAAATCACCAATTTCGCCGTCATCGAAAACCTCGCCGTCCAGTTTCGACCCGGATTCAACGTCCTCACCGGCGAAACCGGCGCCGGCAAGTCCATCCTCATCGACGCCTTGACGCTCGCCCTGGGCGGGCGGGCGGACACTGACAACATCCGCACCGGACGGCAGACCGCCGCCGTCGAGGCGCTGTTTTACGTGGACGACCCCGGTATCCTGGAGCAAGTCCGCCAACTGGGCATCGAGGTCGAGGACGGCCAACTGATCATCAAACGCCAAGTGTCGCTCAGCGAGAAAAACCGCGCCTTCCTGAACGGCGGCAACATCACCGTCGGCGCCCTGGCGGCAATCGGCAACCGCCTGGTGGACATCCACGGCCAGCACGACCATCAAACCCTCCTGCACCCCGAAAACCACCTCGGCATCCTCGATTTGTACGGCGGCCTCGTGCCGGAGAAAGAACGCTTCGAGCGCGAGTTTGCCGATTACCGCGACCTGGACCGCGAATACCAATCCCTGCTGACCCGCGAGCGCGACCGCCGACAACGCGAGGACCTGCTGAATTTCCAGCTCGACGAGATCGACCGGGCCAACCTTTCCCCATCCGAGGAAGACGCCCTGAGGACCGAGCAAACCCGGTTGCTGAATGCGGAAAAAACTCACCAGGCCCTGCAACGTGCCCTCAACCTGCTCATGGACAATGAAGGCGCCGTTCGTGAACAACTGGGGCAAGTGGATCACGAACTGAAACAGCCCGCGCAACTCGACCCCGATTTGCAAACCATCGCCGACCGGGCGCAGTCGCTGTCCTACGAGGTGGAAGACCTCGTGGAAACCCTTCGCGCTTACGGCCGGGACAACGTTTTTCAACCCGAGCGGCTGGAGGAAATCGACGACCGCCTGGCGGAAATCAATACCCTCAAGCGCAAGTACGGCGGCGACATCCCGGCCGTCCTGGAGTCCCGCGAGCAGATTGCCGCCGAGTTGCAGGCCCTGTCCTCGAATCAGGAAAGGGTCGAGGCCTTGACGGCGGACCTGGCGCGGCGGCGGCAAACGCTGGCCAAACAGGCGGTGGCGCTTGCCGAAAAAAGGGAAAAAGCCGCCGCCAGACTGCAAAAGAGCGCCGAAAAGGAATTGCGCGAATTGAACATGCCCAAAACCCGCTTCGGCGCCCGCTTCAACTACGAGCCCGACCCCGACGGCTTCGTCACCTTCCGCGGCGACACGGTGCGGGTGACGCCCGACGGCCTGGGCGTCATGGAGTTTCTCTTCTCGCCCAACCCCGGCGAAGACCTGCGCCCGCTGGCCAAAATCGCCTCCGGGGGCGAATTGTCCCGCGTCATGCTGGCCTTGAAAACCATCTTGAACGAGCAGGACCCCGTGCCCGTGCTGATCTTCGATGAAGTGGACAGCGGCATCGGCGGCAAGGTGGCGGAAAAAGTCGGCGTCCGGCTCAAGCAAATCGCCGCGCGCCGACAGGTCTTCTGCGTCACCCACCTGCCGCAGATCGCCGGAATGGCCGCCACCCATTTCTCCATCCACAAGCAAGTGGAAGGCAAAAGAACCCGCACCTCCATCCGCGAACTGAGCCTCGAGGACCGCATCGAGGAAATCGCCCGCATGTCCGGCGGGGAGAAAATCACCGAAACCACGCGCCAACACGCCCGCGAAATGGTCAAACCCGGCTGACCGCCGAGCCGCGCATCCGCCGCCAAGCCAAAATAAAACTTTAACTTGCCCCTCAATGTGGCTAAAATAATTTTCACAAGGCAAACGACATCCCGGCGGAAAAAGTTTCGCCCAACGCCTGCGGTCTCCGGTTTTACCGGTCACCGGCAACCCATGAATTGAATGATGGAACGACTCCCGAAACAAACCGGCAACTGGGTCAACATGAGTGAACTGCTGTCCCGATCCCTGGCGAAAATTGACGCCCCCCGCGCCCTCGATCAATTGAACTTTCACTGGACCCTCACCGTTGGCCGCCGGCTGGCGGCGGTGTCCCGGATCGACCGGCTGGCGTCGCGGACCCTGCACGTCCGGGTGGCGGACAAAAGCTGGGTCGCGGCTTTCGAGAGCCTGGAAAAAGATATCATCAGCGAACTCAACCGCCGCGCCGGAGAAACCCTGGTGAGCCGCCTGACGTTTCGTGAAGGCGGCACAACGTCCGGCGCCGGCCGGGAAACCCCGGCGCCCCGGCCCGCGTCCGCGAAAAACACGCGCCGCCGCGCCCGCAAACCCCGCGTCCGGCACACCATGGCGGCCTTGAGCTTGTTGAGCTTCGCCATCGGCTGTGCGTCGGCCGACTCCAGCTATCAACTCGGAACCACCTACCCCTCCGGAACGTACATCGTAAAAAAAGTGGTCTATAAACCGGCCCCCGTCCGGATGGTGGCTTACAAGAAAACCCCGGCCAACGGCATTGCCGGCTCCTACCGCCAGGCGGACAACCCGCAGGCCGCCGCCCGGCGAATCCGCGAACGTAGCGAGCAGTATTTGAAAAAAGCGCTGGCGTTACAGCAGAACCAGAGCCCCCCACAACACAAGGACCCCGAAGCGTACTACAATTTCCTCCTGGCCCTCAGAGAGGAGCGGGTGGGAAATTTCGGCAACGCCGCCGGGCATTACCGCCGGGTCATTGCCCATGACCCCGCCACCGAAAAGTTCTACCCCAAACTGGCGCATCTTTATCTGCGCGACGGAAAAACCGATCAAGTAATCGCCGTTTGCCGAAACGGCCTCGAACGGTTTCCGGAAAACGCCAAACTCATGCTCCTTCTGGCGGAGGTCCTCGCCGCGCGCGGCGAAAACCGGGAGGCGCTTGCCTATCTCGAGAAAATTCCCGCCTCGCCACACAACACCCGCGCCTTACTGCTGTCCGGACTCATCTACGGCAAGGAAAAAAACCACGCGAAAGCCGAAAAAACCCTGAACAAGGCAACCCTGGTGGACCCCACCAATTCCCTGGCGTTTCATTTGCTGGGCCGCAACTACGCCTTGAACAGCCAGTACGCGAAGGCCGAGCAAGCTCTTAAAAAAACCCTCGCCCTCAGACCCAGCTTGCGCGATTCCAGAATCCTTCTCGCATGGGTCCTGGAAAAAACGGGCAATTTCAAGGAAGCCGCGGAAGAATACAACATCCTCATGAAACTCGACCCGGAAAACACCCGCTTCCGGGAACAGTTCCAGCAGTTGAAACAGATAAACAGCGGCGAACAGGATATCCCCTCAACCGAGGAATTCGCCGGCCCGTTGCCGGGGGATTCCAGCCTCTACCTGAAAATGGGGATGATCTTCTTTGAACAGACCCGCTACACGGCCGCCCTGGAAGATTTCCGCCTGGTCCTGGCCCAGGAGGAAAAAAAGAACGTCCGCCTCCTCATCGCAAGAATTTATGAGATTTTCCAAAACTATAAAAAAGCGATCGATGAACTGAATGTCCTGCTCAAGCAGGAACCGGAATCCGTGGAGATTCTGCTCCAGCTGGCGCGCATGTACCACCTGAACGAAGAAACCGGCGAAGCCATCAAGGTTCTGCAAACCGCCGCGCGCCTTTATCCCGACAACGACCGGATTTACCGTTCGCTTTCCCTGGCATACATGGCGCAGAAACAGCCGGACCGGGCGATTCAGTATATCCGCAAGGCCCTCGAACTCGACCAGGACAACCCCGCCTATTATTTCGAGCTGGGTGCGCTTCTGGAGCAGGTTGGCCGGGTGGACGAAGCGATCGAGACCATGCACAAGGTGCTCGAGATTGACTCCCGGCACTCCAACGCCCATAACTTCATCGGGTACCTGTACGCCATCAAAGGAGAACAGTTGGACCAGGCCGTCGACCATCTGGAAAAGGCCCTCGCCGTGCAACCGCAAAACGGCTATTTTCTGGATAGCCTGGGGTGGATTTATTTCCGCAAGGGCGAGACCAGGCGGGCGCTGGCCGAAATTAAAAAAGCCATGATCTACACCTCCCCCGACGCCGTGATTTATAACCACCTGGGCGACATCCAGTTTGCGCTCAAAAATTACAAAGAGGCCGGCAGAGCCTGGAAAACCAGCCTGTCCCTGACCCGCAAAAAAAGCCAGGAAGAGAATGACGTCGAACTGCCCGACCCCAAAACCCTGGAAGAGAAAATCAACAAACTCAACAACCTCCTGAAAACCAGCTTCTGACTCCCACGTGCCGCGAGCCCCAGGAATCCTCAAACCCCAATCCGAACCCGATGCCGCCCGGCGCGCACCCGTTATGCAGGCCGGTTCCCGGCGGCTCTGTTTGCTGTGCCTCTTGGTCTTGTGGCTGGCCGCGTGCCAAACCCCGTCCGCGCGCCCGCCGGCCTATACCGCCCCGCACCTGAGCCAGGAAACCATCGCCCCGGAATTTTTGTTTCAAACCCTGGTCGCCCGCCGCGCCGGGCTGATCGACATCAAGTCGTTCGTCCGCGCCACCGTCACCAAAAATAAACAGTCGCACTCCTTCAAGCAGGCCCTGCTGGTCATGGGCGACGACTCCCTGCGCCTCGACACCCTGGACGTTTTCGGCAGGCCGCAAGGCGTGTTCATCCGCGACCAGGGCGAAACCCTGCTTTACGACCTCGGCAAAAACCGCGTGTACCGCGGCCGCGAAGCCTGGGACGCCATGGAAAAAATCGTCGGCGCCATCGGCGATTTCGACGAATACATCAGCCTCCTGTCCG
>JBHHYO010000063.1:0-16312 GCA_046757665.1 Nitrospinales bacterium | reverse complement strand
TTAGAGAAACTGTTGTCCAAAATCATCCCACCCACCGAAGCATGGAACGGAAAAAAGTTTGCCCTGACCCTGGCTGGTTGTTCAGGCAAATTTTGCCATCGCCCGGTCGGTGGAAACGATGTGTTTGTGCATATCCAACTCCTTAGGCGAGTGGCCGAGCGCCAGCGCCACCAACTGCGGCAAATGCAGAATGGGAATGCTGTAGCCCCTGGCTTTCAGCTTTTCGATTTCGGGCTGGTAGGAGTCGAGGCTCAAATGACAAAGCGGACAACCGGTCACCACGCAATCGGCGCCGCTTTGAATGGCGTCGAGCAGGGCGTTGCCGCTCATGTCCAGCGAAGCGTTTTTGTTCATCATGACGATCGGGAAACCGCAACATTTGACGCGGCTCGGATAATAAACGGGAGTCGCCCCCAGGGCCTCAAAAATTTTTTCCATGCCGGTGGGGTTGTCGGGATTCTCGAAGTCGGAAAGCTCCGACGGACGCAGGACGTAACAGCCGTAAAACGCCGCGGCCTTTAAACCGGTCAGTGGCCGTTTCACCTTTTGCCGCAACAGGGCCAACCCCTCGTCGGTGGCCAGGATATGGGCGAAGTGCTTGACCTTGATTTTCCCGCCGGAATACTGGTGCCCGCCTTCCCGCAACACGCCGTTGATTTTGTCCCGGTACTCGGGGTCGGAATCGATTTTACATTCGGACTTTTTCAAATTGCCCTGGCAGGTGGAGCAAATGGTGATCAAATCGAGTCCCCGCTCCTCGGCAATGGCGATGTTGCGGGCATTGAGCGCGTCGGTGAGCAGGGGGCTTTTTTCGGACATCACGCCCGCGCCACAGCACGAGGCGCTCTTCATCTCGACAAAATCGATCCCCAGCCCCTCGGCGGCTTTCATGGTGGAAATCATCAATTCCCGCGTAGCGCCCTTGGCCACGCAACCGGTGAACAGTGCAAACTTCATTGGTCCAGTTCCTTGCAAATGCGCTTGACGTCTTCCACGTCATCGATGGACTTGTGGATGATGGGCGGAACCTTGCCTTTCAAAAACATGCGCAGACCGACGGGGATCAAGCTGAGCAGGCCCTTGAAATTGAAAAAACCGACGGACTCGACAGGCAGTTGATTTTCATTCAACCGGCCGCTGTGCCGGATGGATTTGGCAAAGGATAAAGCGTGCCGGGCGCCGTTGTTGTTGTGAACGCCCTGTTCCAGGGCCACGGCCATGATTTCCTTGATGCGCTCGAAAGGCCGGGCCGGTTTCGGGCATCGCTCCACGCATTCGCCGCAGTGAGTGCAATCCCATATGCCGCCGGGCTCGCTCAACGCCTTGACACGCTCATGGGTTTCCCCGTCCCGCGAGTCGCCGACGAATCTCTGCGCCTTGGCCAGGGCCGCCGGACCGAGAAAATTGGAATCGACCTCCAGAACGTTGCAGTCGGAATAACAGGCGCCGCACATGATGCAGGTGCTGGCGGCGTCGATAACCGCAAATTCCTCGGGGGCCTGCCGCCGTTCCTTTTCCGGAGCCGGGTCGTCCGGTTGCAGATAAGGTTTCACCTGATCCAGCTTGTCCCAAAACGGTTGAAAGTCCACCACCAGGTCCTTGACCGGTTTCAGGTTACCGAGGGGTTCCAGAACAATGACGCCATCGCCGTCGAGCAGGTCTGTCGCCTGTTTCTGGCAGGCAAGGGTGGAATGTCCATTGACCTTGACCGCACAGGACCCGCAAATGGCGCTCCGGCAGGACATCCGGTACGTCAAACTGCCGTCCTGGGTCCACTTGATCTCGTTCATACAATCGAGCAAGGTGGTGCCGGGTGGCGTATCGACCTGGAAATCCTGGTAATACGGCTCGCTCTGCTTTTCGGGAACGTAACGCCGGACTCTTAAAGTCGCCATTAGTAAGTGCGTTCCAAAGGTTGATGTTTGGTAATAACCACGGGTTTGTGTTTGACTTCCAAATCATCCCCGGATTTATAAGTCAGGGAATGCTGGAGAAAATGCACGTCGTCCCGTTTGGGGAAATCGGTGCGCGCGTGACCGCCGCGGCTTTCTTTTCTCGCCAGCGCGGCGAAGGCAATGATCTCGGCCATGGTCAGCATATTTCCCAACTCAATGATCTCATATATTTCGGTATTAAAAATTTTTCCCTTATCCGTCACCTTACCTTTTTTGAAGCGGTTTTGGAGTTTTTTTAACGTCGCCAAGCAGGATTTCAGCTTTTCTTCATCCCGAAACACCCCGCATTGCGCGGTCATCGTCTCCTTCATTTCATTGCGGATATCGTTGTAACTTTCCGTGCCGGCCCGTTGAAAGATTTCTTCCAGTAGCTTCAGTACCCGGGTTTTTTCATGCCCCTCGTTGATCGGTTCGAACCTCACATTTCCCGCATATTCCAAGGCCGCCTTTCCGGCGCGTTCGCCGAACACCACGGCCTCCAAAAGAGAATTGGTCCCCAGCCGGTTGGCGCCGTGCACGGAGACACAGGCACATTCCCCGGCGGCAAAAAATCCCGGCAAGGACGTGCCCTGGTCGTCGATGATCACCTGGCCGTCCACATCCGTAGGAATGCCGCCCATGGAATAATGAGCGGTGGGCTGGATGGGCAACGGATCCTTCACGCAATCGACGCCGATAAAATCGATACCCAACTGGCGGATTTGCGGCAACCGTTCCATGATCTTTTTCTCCCCCAGATGGCGGAGGTCGAGAAAAACGTAATCCTTGCCGTCGATGCCTCGTCCGGCATTGATTTCGCTCTGTTCCGCCCGCGCCACGATGTCGCGTGGCGCCAGTTCCATCCGGGAAGGCGCATATTTTTCCATGAACCGTTCGTGGTTTCCATTGAGCAGAGTGCCGCCCTCGCCGCGGGCCGCCTCGGAGAAAAGAATCCCCTGCCGGTAAAGCCCGGAGGGATGAAACTGCACAAACTCGGCATCCTCGACGGGAACCCCGGCCTGCAACGCGGTAATGGCGCCGTCCGCGGTGCTGGCAAACGCATTGGAAGTGATTTTAAACACGCGCCCGTACCCGCCGGTGGCAAAAATCACCGCCTTGCCCTGGATCACCTCAATATCGCCCGTCCGGATATCACTGACGACGATGCCCTGGCAACGGCCGCCCTGGATGATGAGCGAGTGCATGTACCACTCGGAATAGATGCGAACGGAGCGGCTGTTTTTGAGAATCTGCTCGTGCAGGGCATGGAGAATCGCATGGCCCGTACGGTCAGCGGAAAAACAGGCGCGGGGCTTGGAGTGGCCCCCGAACCGGCGCTGGGCGATCTTGCCGTCCGGCCCGCGGCTGAACACACAACCCATGTTTTCCAGCTCATAGATCACGCGCGGAGCGGCTTTCGCGTAGATTTCCACGGTGTCCTGGTCGTTCAGGTAGTCCCCGCCCTTGATCGTGTCGAACATATGCTCCGCCCAACTGTCGTCCTCGGAGTTGCCCAGGGAAGCGGCGATTCCCCCTTGAGCCGCGCCGGAGTGAGACCGCGAAGGGTACACCTTGCTGAGCATCGCCACATCCAGGTCCTTGCACACCTCCAGGGCGGCGCGCATTCCCGCCAATCCGGCGCCGACGATAACCACATCGTGCTGTATCATAAATTGCCTTTCATCCCCAACCCCCCGCCTCTCGACACCGCCCCGTAGCGCCTTCCCACCTCCGCCACGGAAGGACTCGAACTTGCTGAATGGATAACCGAAACCGGAATTACAAAACGGAAGGGAAACCGGGAAATTTGCCGTCAAAAAACGAGAAATCGGTTTCAGCGAGGTTGGTCAAATGAGCCGTCAAGGTTGTTTTATCGAGCCGGTATTCAAGCATTAACGGTACGGCAAGTCAAGAAAAATGAGATTAGGACTTGCAAACCCCCGGCATCCCACTTAAGATGAAGAGACATCTTTGGAATGGGCGGAAGCCTAAAACAACGGATATCCCACACCCGAAACCCCCTTCGAGTTCGGAAACCAACACAGACCCTCGCACGCATCTTGAAACAAAACGCAGTTAAAATAACCTTCGATTCTCTTCCCATAGAAGAATCGGTTTTAAAGGGAATACAAAGCGCCGGCTTTGAATTTTGCACGCCCATCCAGAGCCAGGCTTTGCCATTGGCCCTGGCGGGCAAGGATGTGGCCGGCCAGGCGCAAACGGGAACGGGAAAAACCGCCGCCTTTCTGATCGGCACGTTCTGCCGCCTGCTCAGAAAAAAACCCGCCGCCCCGGCAAAAAAATCCGGCCAGGCCGGCCCGCGTTGCCTGATTGTCGCCCCGACGCGCGAACTCGCCCGGCAAATCGAAAAGGACGCCCTGGTCCTGGGCAAGTTTTGCGATTTTAAAATCGTCTGCGTCCACGGCGGCATCGACTACGACAAACAACGCACCGAGATCAAGCAAGGCGTGGACATCATCATCGCCACCCCCGGACGCCTGATCGATTACTACAAGCAGAAAATTTTCAGCCTGAAAAAAGTGGAAGTCCTGGTGATCGACGAAGCCGACCGGCTGTTCGACATGGGCTTCCGGCAGGACATCCGCTACATCCTGCGGCGAATCTCCCCTTACCATCAGCGGCTGTCCATGCTGTTTTCCGCCACCTTGTCCCATGAGGTGATGGAGCTGTGCTACGAGCACATGAACAACGCCGAAAAAGTCGCCGTCAATCCGGAAAAAATCGTCGTCGACGAAGTGGAGCAAAGCCTCTACCACGTCGGCACCGATGAAAAACTCAGCCTCCTGCTGGGCATCCTCAAGCAGGAAGAAGGCGAAAAGATCATCATCTTCTGCAACACCAAGCGCTCGGCGGAGCGGTTGGCCTGGACTCTTGAGGCCAACGGTTACAGCGCCGCGCAGATCAGCGGCGACATCCATCAACGAACGCGCATCCGCGTTCTGGAAAAATTTTCCCAGGGCGACCTGAACATTCTGATCGCCACCGACGTCGCCTCGCGCGGACTGCACATCGACAACGTCAGCCACGTCATCAACTACGACCTGCCCCAGGACCCGGAGGACTACATCCACCGGATCGGGCGGACGGCGCGCGCCGGCGCCAGGGGGGTGGCCATATCGCTCGGTTGCGAGGACTACGTGCACGGCCTGGAGCGCATCGAGGAAGTTTTGACACTCAAGATTCCCGTCGTATGGCCGGATGACGAGATGTTTCTGGAAGTCAAAGGTCCGCCTCCCCGGCGCCGCAAACCCCGGCCCGCCATGGGCGGCAAAAAATCATCGGCCCGGCCGCCGCGAAAAGACACCCGCAGACCCACCGCCGCCCGCAGGCGCCCGGCGCATCGAAGACGCAGTCCCGCCTGACCGTTTAACCGGTTTCGCCCGACGTACCTCCTTACTTTGAAAAGTGTTAACCATACCGCCACGCTCGCGCACCCTGACCGGAGCCGTTTTTTCAGAAAAAATTTTTTTGAAAAAACGAGGAACGAAATAGTCGAAATGTCAGCCTGCAATCCCCGCAACCCCTTGCGCCACAACCCGTTTACCGGGTTTCCAGTCAGGTAAAAAATCAACGAATTTCGCGGCAAAACGGCCCAAAACCCGGATCGCATTTTGTCTGATATCCCAATGATTTTAAAATAGTTATAAAGATGGGTTTTGGCATGTCGAAGGCCGCCATTTGAAGATTAAAATTTACAATGCCGAAATCACCACAGAGGCGCCGAGACACAGAGAAAAGCAAAAAACTGAACCACCGATGCCTGCCCTGAGCCTGTCGAAGGGGACACAGATGGACACAGAAAAACCCCATTTGAAATTTGCTCTCCCTTCTGGAAGGGGGCTGGGGGGATTTTTCCTTTGCGCCCTCGGCGGCTTCGCGGTTCCCACTTTTTCCCGGTCTCTCGTCTCCGTTATCTTCCCGCGGGCGTTGCCCGCCCGGTCTCCGGCCTCCCGTCTCCCGCCCCGGCTTTTTCCGCCAACTGACAACTGCCCCTATATATAGCGCGAAATACAGGTATGCAACCGCGCAACTCTTTTTAATTCCGCGGGTTGAAAAAATAATTGAGGAGGCGGCGGGTCAGGGATCTTTCGGCAGGGAGTGGGCACAACGGAAGCCGATGTAGTTGAAGATTTCATTGACGTTGCCGCCCTGCGTGGACACCTTGGAGTACACGCGGTTTTTCGGATGCAACCAGGTGCGGTTGGTGATGCGCAGGCCGCCCGCCGAGGAGTCGAACGAACCGCCGCGGATGACTTTGAATTCACCCGTCGGCGGCCCTTTGGGATTGCGCTTCTCCCTCGCGGTGTAATGGGACTCATACCAGTCCTCCACCCATTCCCAGACGTTGCCCATCATGTCGTACACGCCGAACTGATTGGGAAATTTCTGCCCCACCGGATGCGTCGTGTTTCCGGAATTGTCCTTGTACCAGGCATAGTCGCCATCCATGATGTTGCCCCAGAAGAAATTGGTCCGCCTGCCGGCGCCGGCGGCATATTCCCATTCGGCCTCGGTGGGCAGTCGGCACTGTCCGCCGGACTTCTTGATAAATTTTTGGATATCGAAATAATTCACCTGCTCCACGGGCCGCTGGTCGCCGACGAACTTGGCCGGATTGAAACCCATGACCGCCTGCCAGCGGGCTTGCGTCACTTCATATTTATCCAGATAGAAATCGTCCACGCAAACTTCGTGCTCGGGTTTTTCATCAGTTTGCGTCCGCTCGTTGCCCATCAGGAAACAGCCTCCCTTGATGAAAACCATGCCTTCGGGGGCTTTCGCGGCTTTTATCTGGTCTTCCGGAGACAAAGTCACCGGCTCCACGCCGTGGACCGCCTCCTCTTGCGGGAGTTCTTCCTCAACCGTTTTCTGTTCTTCCCGGTCGCCGCAACCGATGATCAGCGCCAATCCGAGCCCGACACATATTTTGAGTAAAAATCTCATGTCCTCACCGTAACAATTCTCCGTAATCCGCTAAAAGCCGAAATGATATCATCATTACGTTCTTTTAAAAATCGTTTTCCGTGGAAAAGCATAAAATAGAGCTAAAACTTTTCGGGGAAACGGCCGATAACTATAGCAAGTCC
This sequence comes from Nitrospinales bacterium, assembly GCA_046757665.1. Lineage (GTDB taxonomy): Bacteria > Nitrospinota > Nitrospinia > Nitrospinales > JAJDAT01 > JBHHYO01. Next base: position 9,270 of record JBHHYO010000063.1, on the reverse strand, counting down.
AATAACACAGAAGATTTTAATGAAGCGTTTTATACGAACATCCCATGCTTTTTTTTCTTTAGCGGCCCTTTGCCTGCCGGTTTTGCTGACCGCGGGTTGCGGCGCCCTGGACACCACGCTGGTCAAGTTAAAGGCCAACACCCGGATTCTCAAGGCAAAAGCGAATAACGCCGTTCTCGGTTTTGAGGCGAACGCCCAAAGTTTCCGGGCGGCGGTGGATCCGTCCAACCTCAACGCCCGGGCCGACCTGGTTTATGGACTGCGCCAATACAATCTGGGCCATTACGCCACGGCAAGGTATTATTTCCACAAGGCGTTGTTGACGTTTCCGGACCATTTCACCGCTCTCAATCTTCTGGGCTGGACACACTTTTTCCAGGGACGATACGACAAGGCGTTAACGGCTTTTCTGCGCACCCATGGCCGCTATCCGCGAGCCTCCAATCCGGTCATGGGGTCCGCCTGGTCCTATTTCGGCCTGAAAAATTACGAAATGGCTCTGGAAGACTTTGAGCAGGCCGCACTGCTTGGCGGCGACGCCTACCAGGTGCATAAAGGCAAGGGCTTTGCCTATTTGAAATTGCAGGACCGCGACAAGGCCCGGGAAGAGTTCGCGAAAATTTTCAATTCCCGGGAGCTGGATCAACTGATGGCGGACTGGCATGAATGGAACGCCGGAGACCCCGACTCGCCGATCAACGCCGTATCCCTCGGTTCCAAATTTCCCGCGCTGTTTGTTTTACCGGTGGAGCGTCCGCGGTATCCGGGAGACCTGCTGGCGCACCAGCCGGCGGCGCCCTCGGCGGAAATCGACTCCGCCTGGACCCTGTTCAAAAAAGGCTTTTATCCGCAAGCCGCCGAACAGTTCAAAAACCAAACCGGCGGCGAGTCGCTGGACGCCGCCAATGGGCTGGCCTGGAGCTACCTGCGCGCCGACCAAATCATCAAGGCGGAAAGGCTGTTCCGGAGCATGGGAAAAAAATTCGCCGGGTTCAGGGGCGCGGTGGAGGGACTGCGGGAAGTCGAAAAAACCAAGAAAGAAAAATCGGCGTTCGCCGACCGTTATCTCAACCTGAAAAAATACCGCCTCGCCCTGCGGGAATTTGAAAAGCTGGCGGCCCGCTATCCGGACTGGGCTTACCCCCACATCAAAATGGGCGATGCCGATCTGGCGATGAAGAAGCATGAACTCGCCCGGGCGTTCTATCAAAAGGCGTTGGCGCTGGACCCGGATAACCGGGCCGCCCAAAAAGGCATCGAGGCCGTGTACCGGCAAACGGCGCCGCAACTCTTCCAGGCCGGCCAGGCGCGGCAAAAGAAAAATTATAAAACGGCTTCCTGGCTTTACGCCGACTACATCGAAAACCAGGGCAAGCAGTTCTTCCGCCCGGACACCCTGGCGGAAGCCTACAACGGCCTGGGATGGAGTTATTACGGGAAAAAACAATATGCGCTGGCCATCAAAAAATTCAATCGGGCCCGGAAAGACAAAAAATTCGCGCCGCAAGCCATCCGCGGCCTCGGGCTTTCCTATTACAACCTGGGGCTCTATCGGAAAGCCGCCAGGTACCTGGCTATCGCCCATCAAAAACAACCCAACGAAAACGAAATCGCCTACAAACTGGACTGGAGCATCATGCAAAGCTCCAGCCTCGACCAGGCGGAACGGCATTTTAATGAGGCGCTGGAGAAAGACCCCCTGCGCGCTTCCTCCTACATGGGGCTGGGATGGATCCACTATAAAAAGAAGAAGCCCGACCTTGCCGTTGAATACTTTCTGAAAGCCATTTCCCTCGACCCCGACTTCGCCTGGACGCCGGAGTTCAGAAAGTTATTGGACAAGGAACGCTTCGGCTGGCAGGTCTATAACCGTTTCGCGTGGACCTATTACCACAAAAAACTGTATCCCCGGTCTTTGGAAATCTTCCGGATTTCCCTGGCAAAAGCGCCCGGCAAATCGGACACCTTGAAAGGCATCGGTTACAACCAGTTCAAGCAGAAAAAATACCGGGAAGCCATCGCGTCGCTCAGTCAAAGCCTTGCCACAAATCCCGACCCCAGCCCGGTGGTCGAGCGGGTGGACAACGAAGACGCCATTTCCCCGTTTGAAATGGAAACCAGCGTACGCACCCGGCTGGGCTGGAGTTATTTTCATTTGAAAAATTATGAGCAGGCTGTCGCCCAGTTCAGCCGGGAGTTGGAAAAGCAGCCGAACGGATCAGACGCAAACGACGGGCTGGGATGGACTTTTCTTAAAATGGACCGGTTGGCGGAATCGCGCGCGGCCTTTAATCTGGCCATCAAGAGCCGGCCGCTGAACAATTCGGCTCGCAAGGGATTGAACCAGGTCAGGCGGATGATCGCCGCCCGCAACCTGCAAAAACACCTGAGCCCGGCCCCCTCCGAAAAAGCTCCCCAAACCCGCGAATACGCACAGAGGGGGTTTTTCCATTAAACAGACGGGAAAATAAGGGTTTTTCTGATTGACATCAATCTAAATTTGGTTAAACTATATACGTTTTGTTGCAGCTTTTTCAAAAAAGCGCATAAAGTTTTTGGGGAGGAAGGGGCAACCTTTCATTTTTCCGGCGTCGCTGAGAGAATATGGAGTTGAACTGTTTGGTTCAACTCCATTCCCTGACTTCCTGTTTCATCCCACCGCGCAACCGAAAACATTCCAGAAAAAAGAGAGCGCCCGTTCAGGCTATAGCTGACTTTATTTCCTGTAAGTCGCCTTGAGATGATCGACGACGGAAGGGTCGGCCAGGGTGGAAATGTCGCCCAGTTGGCCGGCTTCGTCGGCGGCTATTTTTCGCAGAATGCGGCGCATGATTTTTCCCGACCGGGTTTTGGGCAACGCGGGCGCCCAGTGGATGACATCGGGAGCGGCGATCGGGCCGATCTCCTTGCGGACGTGATTTTTCAGTGCCTTTTTCAGGTCGTCGGTATACTCCATGCCGTTCATCAGGGTGACGTAAGCATAAATCCCCTGCCCCTTGATTTCGTGAGGAAACCCCACGACGGCCGCCTCGGCGACGGCTTCATGAAGCACAAGGGCGGATTCCACCTCGGCGGTGCCCATGCGGTGGCCGGAGACGTTGATCACGTCGTCCACCCGTCCGGTGATCCAGTAATAGCCATCGGCGTCGCGGCGGCATCCGTCGCCGGTAAAATAGTAACCGGGATACATTTTAAAATACGTTTCCTCGAAGCGGTCATGGTCGCCGTAAATGGTACGCATCTGGCCGGGCCAGGGTTCGGCCAGGGCGAGCACGCCCGTCACCCCGTTGCCTTCGAGCGCTTTTCCGGATTCGGCTTCGATGACCACCGGTTTGACGCCGAAAAAAGGCAAAGTCGCGGACCCCGGTTTGGTGGGAGTACATCCCGGCAGGGGCGTAATGAGTATTCCCCCGGTCTCGGTTTGCCACCAGGTATCGACAATAGGACAATTGCCGCGGCCGATATTTTTGTGGTACCACCGCCAGGCTTCCGGATTGATGGGCTCGCCCACCGTTCCCAGCACGCGCAGGGAGGACAAGTCGTATTTGGCGGGAAAGTCGTCGCCGCAGGACATCAACGCCCGGATGGCGGTCGGCGCGGTATAAAACTGGGTGACGTTATGCCGTTGCACCATGTCCCAGAAACGTCCGGCGTCCGGATAGGTGGGAATGCCCTCGAACATGACGGTGGTGGCGCCGTTGGCCAGCGGACCATACACGATGTAGGAATGGCCGGTCACCCAGCCGATGTCCGCGGTGCACCACCAGATGTCGCCGGGGTGGTAATCGAAAATATATTTATGAGTGACCGCGGCAAAAACCATGTACCCCGCCACGTGATGTTGCGCCCCTTTCGGTTTTCCCGTGGAGCCGGAAGTATAAAGAAGAAACAAGGGGTCCTCGGCGTCCATCGGCTCCGCCTGGCATTCGGCGCCGGCCGCCGCCATTTCGTCGTGCCACCAGTGATCCCGGCCCGCCGCCATGTCCACCGGAATTTTGTCGCCCACCCGTTGGACGACGATACAGGTATGGACCTTGACACCGGCAGACTCGGCAAGGGCCACGGCTTCGTCGGCGGCGTTCTTGAGCGAAACCGGTTTGGCGCCGCGAAATGACCCATCCGAAGTGATCAACACGCCACAGGCGGAGTCCACAATCCGGTCCGCCAGCGCCGAGGCGGAGAACCCGCCAAACACGATCGAATGCACCGCGCCTATACGGGCGCACGCCAGCATGGCGACGGCCAGTTCGGGAATCATCGGCAAATAAATGGACACCCGGTCGCCTTTTTTCACGCCGTGTTTTTTCAGGACATTGGCGAACCGGCAAACCTCTTCATGCAGTTGGCGGTACGTTAGAGTGCGGGTTTCTCCGGGCTCGTTGCCCTCCCAGAGAATGGCGGTCCGGTCCCCCATGGATTCCAGATGCCGGTCCAGGCAGTTCACGGTAATGTTGGTGCGGGCTCCCTTGAACCATTCAATGACGATGGGGCCGTTTTTGACGTTGTAATTAAAATCACGCACCTGATCCCATTTCCTGAACCAGACGAACTCTTCCGCCTGCTCGGCCCAAAATGCGCCCGGATCGTTGACGGAACGATCGTACATTTCCCGATATTGTTCCATGCTTTTTATCCAGGCCGCCTGGCTGACCGCCGGCGGCGGATGATAAATTTCCGACATTCAACAAACCTCCTCTAAGGCATGTTTTCCTGATCGTGAGCGGCCGCAAAACGCACCGCTCGAGCCGATTCGGACAACGTCCACAACCCATCGGGACTGGAAACCTGCCCGTCCCGCAAACTCAAAACAAACGTCCGCGGGCGGCCGCTGACAATCTGCGCCATCATGGAAATCCCGCCGCCCGGGGCAAACCGGCCGCTGATGTGGATTTCCTTGCCGAACGCATCCTTGTTGGAAAAGGACTCATCGTACAGCGTCAGCATTTCATCCCTGCCGGGCAAACGCCAGTCATCGTATCCGGCAAACCGATTCGCCTTGAGTTCCCGAACGTAATCCCCGGCTTCCTGATAATTGACCCATTTTTTCAGATCGTTCATGGTGTCCGTCCGGGTCCACATCAAGCCGGTTTTTCGATCCATAACGGTGCCGTCTCCGTTATCGACAAAGCGCTCCGTTTCAGTCATAACATCAGGGGGCATCAAACAAATTATGGACATTAAATTTGTAAATCAGGATGCAAGAGAATATCATTTTCCCGCGGGCAATTCAAAGTTTCTTCCCGATCCTTCTTCTCGAAGGAGGAAAAAGAACGGAGCGGCGGGGAATTGAAAAAAGACGAATACGCCAAAATGTTTCAGGAGGAGGAGACGCACTGGTTTTTCGCCGCCAAGCGGGCGTTTGTCGCCGCCTTTCTGGAAACCGCCGCCATCCCCGACAACCCGTTGATCTTCGACGCCGGATGCGGCACCGGGGCGAACCACCTGTTTCTGCAATGCTACGGGCGCGTCGTCAGCGCCGACATGTCGGCGGATGCCCTGGCTTTCTGCCGGCAACGCGATTTGCGTACCCTGGTGCGCGGCGACTTGAACTCCATGAGCTTCCAAACCGGCGCCTTCGACCTCGTCGCGGCGCTCGACGTCCTGTACCATAGCTGGGTGATTGACGACCGAGCCCTGCTGGAGGAATTTTATCGCATACTCAAGCCCGGCGGCGCATTGTTGATCACCGATTCGGCGTTTCCTTTTCTGACCAGCCGCCACGACAAAGCCGTGATGACCCGCGAGCGCTACACCCTCCCGTTGCTTTGCGAAAAACTGCGCGCAACCGGGTTCACCATCCGCAGGGCCAGTTACATGTTTGCCGCGACCTTTCCCCTCCTCGCCGCGGTCCGGTTTCTGCAAAGGCTTTTGCCGGACGGCGATGAGCAATCGAACGTATTCCCCGTGCCCGGCCCGATCAACCGCCTGATCATGCAGGTCATGAGCTGGGAAGCCGCCGTTCTGCGCCGCGTCTGCCTGCCGTTCGGCTCCAGCCTTATCATCCTGGCGGAAAAACCGGTTTGACCATGCAACCAAACGCAAAAGTTCTGCTGGAACATTTCGAATGGAATATCCGCCGGCTACGCGAAATCTTGCAAAGAGAGAAAACGCCCTACTACCGCGACGCCGCCCTGCAACGCTTCGGCTTCGCCTTCGACCAGGCATTGAAAAGCATCGGCGCTTTCGCCGCCCGGCAAAACCGGGAGTGCCACTCCGCGCAACAATGTTTCGAGCTGGCGGTAAACGCGGGCTGGCTGGAAGCCACCACCGACTGGCAGGCCGCGGCGCGGGATTACGAGCAGATTCAAGGCCACCCAAGCGGAGAAACAGCGGACTCGATCCACAGCCGACTGGAAAATTACTGCTCGCTTTTTGAGGAATTGCACCGCGCCCTGTCGCGGCCGGATTGATGTTTTCCCCCGATCACGCCCGCCGCTCCGCCTTGCGGCTTCGTTTCATCATCCATCCGGGAAAACCCCTCCAGTCGTTCTTAAACCGTGCTATAATTTTTTTCAAGCGGAAAGAAGTAACGTCGAGAAACAACCGAATTAATAAATATCAATCTGCTCTTAAAGACAATGGCTAAAAAAGAAAAAACCAGGCGTGTTGCCGAACAGCCGGAGAAAAAAATAAATATTGCCCCTCAAACTGACTGACAATCTTATATTTGCCGTGATCCGGAAATATTAATGGGCAAACCCGTTGTCAAGGGAACTCGCCTTGCGGTGGATTTTATTCTCGACCTTTTTGCTTCCGGATGGACCGCCGAACAAGTTCTGGAAAACTATCCCACCCTCACTCCGGAATCCCTCAAGGCGGTTTTCGCTTATGCCGCCGAAGGCATGCACGATGAGCTTTACCTCCCCTTGCAAAAATAAACATGCGGTTTCTTGCTAATGAGAATGTTCCCTTGGCAAGTATCCGGCGGCTTCGCGATAGCGGTTATGATGTCACGGCCGTTAAAGAAGTCCTGCCCGGAGCGACAGATCAAAGCGTACTGACTTTTGCCGAAAAAGAGAGCAGGATCATAAGTACATTTGACCGGGACTATGGAAACTTGATTTTCCAGAAAGGATTCAAAATTCCGGCGGGTGTTGTTTATTTTCGTTTCTCCCCTAATTCGCCCGAAGAACCGGCGGAACAACTTTTAAGGCTTGTTGGGGATTCCAGAATATCTCTGAAAAGAAAATTTACCGTCCTGAACAGGGATCGGATAAGACAACGAGCCCTCCCAAAAAGCTCCGCGTAAGACCTACAGCATCTCCTTGAGGGCTTCAAAGGCTCTCCGGCGGTGGGAGATGGCGTTTTTTTCCTCGGCGCTCATTTCCGCGTAGGTGCGGACGTGGCCGTCGGGTATGAAAATAGAATCCCAGCCGAATCCGTTTGCTCCCCGCTCCTCAAGCGCTATCGTACCGCGAACCTCACCTTTGGCGATTCTGACCTGTTCGCCGTCGCGCACCCCCACATAACACGCCGCCACGGCCCGCCGGTCGGCGAACGGCTTCAGCATTTTCACCATTCCCCCGCAACCGACGCTTTTCTCAAACCATTTCACCAGGGCGCCGGGCAGGCCGTTCCACGCGCAAAAGAGCAAGCCGGAGTCCTCGACCATCACCGGACATCGAAGCCGGCCATGCGCCTGGCTCAGTTTATGAACCACCACTTTTTCCACGTCGCTGGTTTGAATTTCATCCAGGTCCGGCAAGTCCGCGTGCTCCAGCGGCAGGCCAAGAATCTGCCGCGCCTCCCGGAGTTTGTTGGTGTTGCCGGTAACAAACTTCAAATTTTTCCAGATATCGCCCATTGCCAACCCGGATTTTGAAATTTAAACTTGACGGGTTGCTGAAAAATCCTGTGAGGGGGGGGGGGGGGTAAGGTTGTCACCCTGAGCCTGTCGAAGGGTGGCAAACCTTTTTCATGCTTCGACAAGATCCTAAGGAACATCGCCTTTCTGGATTGCTTCGCTACGCTCGCAATGACGGCCCATCATTCGTCATCGCGAGCCGCCGCAGGCGGCGTGCGATCCAGTTTCAAGGGCTTGCTTTCGCCTCCCGTGTTCCTCAATCAACCCGGAAACCGGGTCGATCGCTCAGCATGACATTAAAAAAAACCGCCTCGATCCGACTTTTCAGCAACCCACTAAAAAGCTTAACATAGGTCCGGCGCGAAATTTATTTTGTGCCGATAGATTTTTATGTCAACATACCGGTTTCCTTGTTTTCCTTTAACGGCAAACCGACAATCCCCGTGCAACCGACAAGAACCCTTATTTTTTCGCTCATCCTGACCGTCTGCCTTTCTGCCTGCGCGCCTATCTTCGAGAATGACGCCGACGTCCAGGCCAGGCAGGCCCTGCTGGACTTGATGAAAATTCAGGAAACGTTTCATCAGGAACACGGCCGGTACGCCAAAAACCTGGAGGAAATCGGCAAGTACGGTTTAAAATATCATTCGGGAATTGTTTACCTGGAAATCCAGTATGCGGAGGCGGACCAGTACCGCGCCATTTCCCTGCCGGCGGAATCGACCACGGCGCGGGTTTTCGCCTACGACACGGAACGCGGCGGGTTTTACGAAATGGACGAGGAGGTGCCGCAATACGTCCTCGGCGCGCTGAACTATATCCGGGGCATCCAGAAACAAAAAAACACCACCGACTTTTTTTCCGCCCTGCTGATAGTTCTTCTCCTGGGAATGGGGATCAAGTCATTCGCCCGCAACAAGACGGAGACATCCCGAACCACCTATACGGCTTATTTTTTGAGTTTGATTCCCCTGGGCTGGGCCTTGGCCCTGCTGAACCATCTGGACGAGGCAACCGTATTCAGTCCGCTGATTCTGGGGGCGGCCGGCGGTTCGATTCTCATCGCCGGGTTTTGCCTGCTCGTCTGCGGCAAGGCGGTGGCGGACTTTTTGAAAAACCGCGGACCGACTGCGCTGGTGGGGCTTTTCACCGCCATGACCGTCACCTCCCTCTTGAGTATCGCGGTGATGGTCCATTCCCTGCTGAAATATTACAAGGTGTGACGCCTTGGATCACTGCACAAATAGCCTTTTATAAGCTTCCATTTCACTATTATCTTCGGACATATCCAGAGAGTAAATTGGATAGTCTCCTTCGACGATATCGTACATTTTCTGGGTTTTTTTGTTTAAATTATCCATGATGTCTTGATCAATTGTTTGCTCGTATTGGAGAAAATGATAATTTGCTTGGTGAATTTCGGAACCACCCACACGGTGTATTCTGTCAAGAGATTGCAGGTATTG
>JBHHYO010000062.1:0-16535 GCA_046757665.1 Nitrospinales bacterium | reverse complement strand
GCGTGGGAACCAGAAATAGGTTTGGGCAACCGCCCCGTCCAACCGCCAACCGCCTTCTACTTCTTCCGGATCAAATACACCACCCCGGCGTGGTCGTCGGAGAGGAGCAAGTCGCCGGCGGGCGAGAGTTCGAGGTCCACGGGTCTGCCGGTTTTGCCGCCGTCGGCTTGCAACCAGCCGGTGATGAAGTCCTCGTGGCGGACGATGTTTCCGGTTTCGGTGAGGACGACGCGCACGACTTTATAACCGGCGGGCGTCGAGCGGTTCCAGGAGCCGTGAAAGGCGATGAACAGGCTGTTGTTATACTTTTCGGGAAGGTTGCCGGCGCGGTAGAACGCCATGCCCAGCGGCGCCATGTGGGCGGTGAAGGTGTGCGCCGGCGGCTCCGTCCGGCGGCAGTCGTAATGCTCGCCGAGGTCCGGGTCGGGTATTTGCGATCCGTAACAGTACGGCCAGCCGTAATGTTTGCCCTGGCGGATGATGTTGAGTTCCTCGCGCGGCTGGTCGTCGCCCAGATGGTCGCGTCCGTTGTTGACGCCCCACAGTTCCCCGGTGTACGGCGAGAACTCCATGCCCACCGTGTTGCGCAGGCCGGAGGCGAAGATGCCGCCCTTGTGTTCCCGCAGGGCAAACCGCGAGATGGCGGCGCGGATCGCGTTGTCCTCCTCGCAGACGTTGCAGGAAGACCCCACGGAAAGGTAAAGCCAGTCCTCCCTGATTTTGATCGTGCGCGTGTAGTGGCCGCCGCCGGGCAGGCCGGAGACGACGTTCTCCGGCGCGCCGTAGCGGAACGGTTTGCCGATGCGTTTCATGCGGATCACCCGCGTCTCCTCGGCGACGTAGAGATAGTAGTCCGGGCCGAGTTGCGCGAACGCCAGGCCGTGCGGCGCCCGGTGTCCCTTGAGAATGGACACCACCTCGTCGGCCTTGCCGTCGTGGTCGGCGTCCGGCAGGGCGACCACCCGGCCCCTGCGCGTCTGGCTCAGAAACAGGTTGCCCTGGTCGTCGAACGCCATGTGGCGGGCGGTCGGCACGTTGTCGGCGAAAACGCTGATGCGGACGCCGTCGGGTGGCCGAAGTTGTTCCAGATTAACTCCGGCGTTTGCCGCGCGGGGCACGGCGGCCGTCAAGGCGAGCGCCAGCGCTAGGCAGAAAGCGGTTGGTGAATATAAATTGCGGTTCATGATTATTTCCGGTAATTTGAAAGACGGGTTTTCGTAAGTATAGCTCAACAAACTGCCGGATTGATAGCGGGAAGCGGGTTTGTCCGCTTCCGTGGCTGAAAAATTTTCCGTTTTTCTGGAGCCTATGAATTTTAAGGATGCGTTACGCGACCGGGTATTGATCCTGGACGGGGCCATGGGCACGATGGTGCAGAACCTGGCGTTGAGCGCCGCCGCGTTCGGCGGCCCGGCGTTCAAGATGCTGACCGACCTGCTGGTTTTTTCGCGCCCCGGCGACTTGGAAAACATTCATTTGCAGTACCTGCAAGCCGGGGCGGACATTCTGGAGACCGACACGTTCGGCGCGTCGCCGTTGCGTCTGCGCGAATTCGATTTCACCGTCATCGACGCGGCGCAGATGGAAGCCGTGCCGCCGGAGCTGGATTTGCGCGCCGCCGACTTCGAGGCCATCGCCTACCATTTGAGCGCGGCGGGGTGCCGGATAGCCGGCAAGGCCGTGGCGCGCTATCGCGCCCTGCCCGAATATGACGGCCGGCCGCTGTTTGTCGCCGGCTCCATCGGCCCTTCGAACTACGTCGTCTCCAACACCCAGGCCAACCTCAAGCAGGCGACGTTTCGGCAGATCGTCGATAATTTTTACCACCAGGTTTTAGGACTGCTCGACGGCGGCGCCGACGTGCTTCTTTTTGAAACCCAGCAGGACATTCTGGAGTTGAAGGCCGGGATACTGGGGGCGCAAAAAGCTTTCCGGGAGAGGAACAAGAGCCTGCCCATCATGGCGCAGGTGACGGTGGACCGGTTTTGCAAGATGCAGATTTTCAATACCGACATCCAGGCGGCCTATGTCGCCGTCGCCGGCATGGGAATCGACACCTTCGGCATCAACTGCACGCTGGGTCCGGCGGAGATGCGGTCCGCCGTCGAAAAATTAAGCCGGTTCTGCCAGGCGCCCATTTCCGTCGTGCCGAATGCCGGCCAGCCGGTCTCCGAGGACGGCCAGACCTGTTACAAGCTGACGCCGGAGGAGATGGCCGCCTCAGCGCGGCCGTTCGTCGAGGCGCACGGCGTGTCCATCGTCGGCGGCTGTTGCGGCACCACCCCGGCGCATATCCGGGCGTTGCGCGACGCCGTCAAGGGCCTGACGCCGCCCGAACGGCCACGCGACACCGCGGTGTACCTGTCCGGCCCGCAAAACGCCGTCGCCCTCGACAGCTCGCAAAACCTGGTGCGTATCGGCGAACGGCTCAACGTGCGCGGCAGTAAAAAGGTGCGCGACGCCGTCGAAACCGCCAACGGCCTGCGTATCGAAACGCTGGAGGACGTGGTGGCCGAGCAGGTGAAAACCCTGGGGCTGGACATCATCGACGTTTGCATGGACAGCAATATCGTGGAAACGGAAAAGGTCCTGCCGCGCGTCATTCATGAGCTGACCAGCGACTTCAAGGGCGTGATGTGCATCGACTCCTTTTCCGTGGAAGCGTTGGCGCGGGCGCTGGAAACCTATCCCGGCCGGCCGATCGTCAACTCCATCAGCCTGGAGGAATACCGCGACGGCGAGAGCAAGCTGGACGCGGTTCTCGCCGCCACCAAGGCGCACCACCCGGTGTATATCGCGCTGGTCAACGGGCCGAAGGGGCCCGGCGTCACGGCGCGGGAAAAATACGACCTCGCCGCCGAAATCGTCCGCCAGGCGAAAGAAAAACACGGCGTCACGCCCGACCAGCTGTTGATCGACCTCAACGCCTATCCCATCGGCGCGGAGTCGGTGGAGGGTTTGAATTTCTGCGCCGAAACCCTGGAATGCCTGCCCCGCGTCAAGGCCATCCATCCCGATTTGAAAACCACCATCGGCGTGGGCAACCTGACCAACGGGCTGGGCCGGAAGCCGTACATGCGGCAAGTGCTCACCAGCGTGTTTCTCGACGAGGCCCGGCGCAAGGGGCTGGACTGCGCCATCCTCAACCCCAACCATTACGTCCCCGTCGAGAGCCTGCCGGAGTCGGACGTGGCGTTGGCGCGGCGGGTCATTCTGCAACGCGACATGGACGCATTTGAGGAACTGGAGCAGATCGCCCTCAGCAAAAAGACCGGCGCCGCCACCCGCAAAACGGACTACGCCCACCTGCCCCTGGAGGAGCGGATTTGCCGGAAAATCATGGACGGGTACAAACAAAAGGAAGAAGGGACGATCGAAAAAGACGGCGGCGCGTTCCCCTACCGCGACCACATCGTCGTGGAAGCCGCCGAGGCCATCGACCGCCACGCGCCGCTGGATTTTATCGGCGACCACCTGATGAAAGCCATGCGCGAGTTGGGCGACCGGTTTGGCCGCGGCGAGGTCAGCCTGCCGCATTTGCTGAAAAGCGCCGATGTCATGCGCCACGTCATGCGCTTTCTGGAGGCCTACATGCAGTTCAAAAGCGGCGTCAAGCCGGGGCAGGCCATCCGCTACAAGGGCGTGGTCGTCCTCGGCACCGTGTACCAGGACGTTCACAGCATCGGCAAGGACCTGGCCAAGACCTTGCTGGAAAACTACGGCTACCGGGTGGTCGACCTGGGCGTGCAAGTGCCGCTGGAACAATTCATCGAAACCGCGAAACGCGAAAACGCCGACGCCATCGGCATGAGCGCCCTGCTGGTGCAGACCTCGAACCACATGATCACCGTTTCCCGGATGTTGCGGGAGCAGTCTTACGATGTGCCGATCCTGATCGGCGGCGCGCCGGTGAGCCACCGCCACGCCGGTTATGTGGGGATGTGGGGCCAGGAAGACATCGAGCAAATCCGCCCCGACGTGTTCTACTGCGACAGCGCCATGGACGGGGTGCAGACCATGGGCGCCCTGCGCGACAAGCACAAACGCGCCCCCCTGCTGGAAAAAAACCGGCGGAAACTGATCGACGAATACCGCCGCGCCAAGGGGCTGGAGGAAGACAAAAGCAACCTGTTGAAATCCTTGAAACGGCGCGCCGTCAGTTTTAAAAAACACGCCACCCCGCAAGACGGCTACGGGTGCCACCGCGTGGAATTCAAACTGTGCAAGCTCAACGGCCTGCTGGACAGCCGCGGCCTGTTTTCCCTTAACTGGAAGTTCGGCAAGAAATCCACCTGGAAACAAAAAGGCGTGACCGCCGAGCAACTCAATGACCTGCGCCGGGAATGGATGGAGAAAGCCGAGCAGAACGGCTGGATCGTTCCGCAAGCCGTGTTCGGCCTGTTCCCCGCCCAGTCGGAGGGCGACGACCTGATTATTTACGATCCGCAAGACGTGGAGCGGGAGCTGGCGCGGATTCATTTCACCGTTTGCATCGGCAAGGGGCGGCAGGACAAATTTTCCGTCGCCCAGTATTTCCGGCGCAAAACCTCCGGGGTGATGGACATGGCGGGATTGCAGGTCACCACCGCCGGCGCCGGCGTCGAGCGCGCCATCGCCGAGTTCAAGGAGCAGGGCGACGCCGAATCGGCGCTGTTTCTCCAGGGACTGAGCGACCGCGTCGCCGAGGACCTCGCGGAATACATCCACAATCTTCTGCGCCAGAGGGCAGGGCAAGCGAAAGAAAAGTTCGGGCAACGCTACAGCCCCGGTTATCCCGCCCTCACCGACCTGGCGAACAACAAGATCATTTACGACGCGCTCGGCGCGGCGGATATCGGCGTGACCCTGACCGGGGCCAACGAGTTTCATCCACCCAGCACGACGGCGGCGGTCGTCTGTTTCCACCGCGACGCCGGGTATAGCTGATTCGTATGTTGAGTCTCATGGCGCTGGGTCGATACGATTAATTCGGCACGCGGGAGATGAATGTCGAAAGGGGTTAAGTATGCGGAATTTTTCTCCGATACGGCGGATGAAACCGCCCGGAATCATTGGCGCGAAGAGCCCGAACCCGGGATAACATCCCTTTGAAAATACGGTTTATCCTCCATAAAGAGTGAAAAAATAAAAACTTGTAATCTGACCCCCATTTGTTAGAATAAATTTGAACGAAAAGACTGTTTAGCTTTTGAAATAGTTTTTTTTTGAGATACTTTTCCCTTCTTACCTAAAAGGTTTTTATTATGTTTAAGCGATTTACCGAAAGGGCTCGGCGGGTCATCATCCTCGCCAGGGAAGAAGCCGAGCTTTACCGTCACGAGTATTTGGGCACCGAACATATCATGCAGGGCATTCTTAAGGATGGAGGGGGAATTGCGGTAGCCATCATTCAAAAATCGGGGATCGACCTGGGGCAGATGAAACAGGAGCTGGAAAAGAACCTGCCGAAAAGCTCCAACTCGCTGATCGTCGGCGATATCCCTTTTACTTCCCGGGCCAAGAAGGTGCTGGAGTTTGCCGTCGAGGAAGCGCGGTCGATGAACCACAACTACATCGGCACCGAACATTTGCTCTTGGGGTTGCTGAAGGAAAAAGAAGGCGTGGCCTGCCGGGTGTTGAACAGTTTCGGCATGAGCTTTGACGACGTTAAAGAGAAAATTCTCGAAATGCTCAAGGAGCCCGGCCATCAGAGCAAGGAAGCCGGCAAGACCCCGACGCTCGACGAGTTCAGCCGGGACTTGACGGAAATGGCCGTGAACGGCAAGCTCGACCCCATCATCGGGCGAAGCAAAGAGATCGAACGGGTGATCCAGATATTGAGCCGGCGCACCAAGAACAATCCGGTGCTGATCGGCGAGCCGGGCGTGGGCAAAACGGCCATTGTGGAAGGGCTGGCCCAGATCATCATCGAGCGCGAGGTGCCGGACACGCTTTACGACAAGCGGGTGGTTGCCCTGGACCTGGGTTCGCTGATTGCCGGCACCAAGTACCGCGGCCAGTTTGAGGCCCGTCTCAAGGGCATCATGAAGGAGATTATCCAGAACGACAGCATCATTCTGTTTATCGACGAATTGCACACCCTCGTCGGCGCCGGAGCCGCCGAAGGGTCCGTCGATGCTTCCAATATGTTGAAGCCGGCCCTGTCGCGCGGCGAAATTCAGTGCATCGGCGCCACCACTCTGGAAGAGTATCGGAAATACATCGAGAAAAACGGCGCCCTGGAGCGGCGTTTTCAGCCCGTTATGGTCAATCCTCCGTCGATCGAGGAAACCATCGAGATTATCCGGGGGCTCAAGGTGCCCTACGAAGTGCATCACAGGGCCAAAATCACCGATGAGGCGATCGTCACCGCCGTGCGGTTTTCCGACCGCTATATCAGCGACCGGTTTCTGCCCGACAAAGCCATCGACGTGATCGACGAGGCCGGGTCGAGAGTGCGGTTGCGAAAACTGACCCGCTCGCCGGAAGTGAAAGCGATTCAGCGGGAGATCGATGCCGTCACGCGCGACAAAAAAGTCTGCATCGAAAATCAGGAGTTCGAAAAAGCCGTTGACCTTCGGGATAAAGAAGAGGCGTTGCGCGAACGGTTGGAAAAAGCCACCGCCGAGTGGGAGGAACAGCAGGATCAAAGCGAACCCTGCATCGCCGAGTCGGATATCGCCGCGGTGGTTTCCGGCATGACGGGGATTCCGCTGTCGCGGATCGAGGGTGAAGAGTCTCTGCGCCTGCTGAACATGGAAAAAGAACTGGCCGGCAATGTAGTGGGGCAACCGGAGGCGATTCAGGTGATTACCCGCGCCATTCGGCGGTCGCGGTCGGGTTTGAAGGATGTCCGCAGGCCCATCGGCACCTTTTTGTTCCTCGGTCCCACGGGGGTCGGAAAAACCGAACTCGCCGGCACCCTGGCGGAGTTTCTATTCGGCGACCGCAAGTCCCTCATCCGCCTTGATATGTCCGAATATACGGAAAAATTCAACGTTTCCCGGTTGACCGGCGCGCCTCCGGGTTATGTCGGTTTTGAAGACGGCGGCCAACTCACCGAAAAGGTGCGGCGAAAACCTTACTCCGTCGTGCTGTTCGACGAAATCGAAAAAGCCAATTCCGAAGTGTTCCATCTCCTGTTGCAGATCATGGACGACGGGCGTTTGACCGACAGCTTTGGGCGGCAGATCGACTTTAAAAATACCGTCATCATCATGACCTCCAATCTCAGCTCAAGAATGCTCGACAAGGGGAAAAGCCTCGGCTTTCATAAAGACGATCCCGAACTGAAAATCGACAAGATGAAAAAGGACCTGAAACAGGACTTGAAGAAAACCTTCAACCCCGAGTTCTTGAACCGAATCAGCGAAATCGTGGTTTTCAATCCGCTTGATATCGACAACATCCTGGAGATTCTGGACATTCAGCTGGAAGAGGTGAATCAACAGCTGATCGAGCAGGGTCTCACCCTGGACATGACACCGGAAGCCAAAAAGTGGCTGGCCGAAAAGGGGTTTGACAGGCACTTCGGCGCCCGGCCGTTGAAACGGGCCATTCAGAAGTATGTCGAGGATGTCATCTCCGATCAAATGTTGCTGGGAAAATTCAAAAACGGCGGCGTTGTGGAAGTGGTTTTGCAGGACGATAAACTGGTATTCAATGAAAAATTGGGTGCCCTTAAGACCACGTGTTCCTGATTTGGGGTTTTGGGCAAGCGTATAATTTTTAAACTATAAAAACATTTAAACAGTATTAAGTTTTCCGGTCCCAGGGATCAAAAACTTAGTACTTTTTTTTGGCCTGAAAAGGAAAAGCGCGATTTTTTGGATATAACTGTTTTATTAACAAATAATTACTCATCTGAATGGCGAACCCCCACCCTATTTATTCAGCCTTTTTTGCGATTTTTTTTCTTTTTTCCGCCGCCTTGCCTTCGTACGCCCAGGAAGGGGAAACCGTTTCCGTTATAAAAATCCAGGGCAACAAACGGGTTGACGATTCCACGATCCTGTTTTACATAAAAACCAAAGTTGGAGAGCCGCTGTTGCGCAGAACGGTCCGCGAAGACATCAAGCGGATTTACGACCTGGGGCAGTTTAAGGATATCCGCGTCGAAACCGAGCAAACCCCCAGGGGACTGGAAGTCATCTTCCTCGTCAGGGAAAAATCCTCCGTCGGCGATATCGAAGTTACGGGCGGGGGGGTTATAGAAATCACCAAGCTTTTGGAACTCATTGGAGTCGAGCGCGGCGACACCTTTAATGAGTCCATGATCCAGGAAATCGTTCAAAAAGTCACCCAGGAATACCACGACAAGGGGTACTTTTACATCAAGGTAAAAGTCGAGACCCGGTTGAACAAGGACAACCAGGTGGATTTGCTGATCCGTTTGGACGAAGGCCATAAGGTCAGCATAGAAAAAATCCGCTTTACCGGAAACAAGGCGTTTTCCGACAAGGAAATCCTGAAAGTGATTGAGACCAGCGAGACGGACTGGCTCTCCTTTTTCAATGATTCGGGCATCTACAAAAAAGACGTTCTCAAAATAGACCTTTTGCGTATTGAAGGTTTGTATCAGGATCATGGCTACTTGAAAATCCGCGTGCTCGAGCCTCGGATCACCCTCGACAAAGACAAGAAAGACATTTTTATCACTATCCCGGTGGAAGAAGGTCCGCAATACAGGATCGGCAAAATCCAGGTGCAGGAAGACGACACATACAGCGCCGCCGAACTCAGGGCGGCCTTGCAAATCAAAGAGGGAAAAGTTTACAACATGTCCGAGTTGCGGGAGGACATCCTCACCATAACGGAGATGTATTCCCAAAAAGGATACGCTTACGCGGACGTCAACCCCGTCACCAATTTAAACGAGAAAGAGAAGGTCGTCGATCTGGCCATCCGGACGGACAGAGGGCGGAAAGTGTTCGTGGGTCAGATCAATATTAAAGGCAACGAAAAAACATGGGATAATGTGATCCGCCGCGAGTTTCGCCTGAAGGAAGGCCAGGTATTTAACAGCGACAAGCTGAAACGTTCCCGGCAGAGAATCAACAACCTGGGTTTTTTCAGCGACGTCAAGGTGGATACCAAGCCCGGTAGCGCCCCGGATTTGATCGATATCGACGCCTCCGTGGTCGAAAAACCCACGGGGTCCTTTTCCCTGGGCGCCGGGTTCAGTTCGGTTGACAACTTTATTTTCAACGGCTCCATCGCGCAAAACAATTTATTCGGGCGGGGTCAGCGGCTGAATTTTTCCGCGCAACTTTCTTCCCGAAGAACCAACTTTAATTTAAACTTTACCGAGCCCCGTTTGTTCGACACGAATATCCTGCTGGGCGTTGACCTGTTCAACAACCAGTCCAACTTTTTCAGTTTCTCATCGAGAAACGTGGGCGCCGGTCTCCGGTTCGGCAAGTCGCTGGGAGAATTCGATTGGGGCGGACTCAATTACCGGTTCGAAAAAGTCAAGGTATCCGACGTCAACCCGTTTTTTGAAACACCCTTTTTGAGCAACGGAACGCGAACCACCAGCCGCATCACGCCGACGTACATTTATGATTCGCGTGACAACTTTCTCAATCCCACAACCGGATGGCGGCATGTGGCGAGTGTTGACATTGGGGGCCTGGGCGGAATAAAATTCTTCCGTTCCAATTACGAGATCACGTATTACCGTCCGTTGCTCTGGAAATTTGTGCTTGCCCTGCATGGCGAGCTTGGCATAGCCGACGGCTACAGCGGCGACAAGTTGCCCGTGTTCGAACACTATTTCATGGGCGGCGCCCAAAGCTTGAGAGGATTCACCATCCGGCAAGTGGGGCCGAAGGACGGTACCGGAAACCCCATCGGCGGCGACCAGTCTTTGCTGTTCAACCTCGAAGTCGTGTATCCTGTCGCCAGGGTGTTTCGGGTCTTTGTCTTTCATGATCGAGGCAACGTGTATGGAGACGGAGCGGATGTTTCCACCACCGCCTCGTCCATTGATCTTTCAAAAATGCGTAAAAGCGTGGGTGGTGGCGTACGCTTTCAAAGCCCCTTCGGTCCCATCGGCATAGCCTATGGAATAAAGCTCGATCAAGCGCCGGGCGACACGCCGGCCGAGTTCCATTTCACCGCGGGCGGTTCATTTTAATAGTTAACTACCGGAAAGATTTTTTGACTATGAATACGAAATCCTTTTATCGCTCACAACACATTCTCATGCCCCTGATGGTTGCCGCGTGCCTTGTGGCCGGGAATTTTTCCCAGGCCCTGGCCGCGTCCCCGTCCCGCATCGGCTTCGTCGATTTGCAGAAAGCCGTTTCCAGCACCAGGGAATGGAAAAGACAATTTGCGGCTTTTAAAAAAGAATACCAAAAAGAACAAAAAATCATCCAACGGAAAGAAAAACGCATTAAAAAAATTCTGGAAGACCTCAGCAAGCAAAGTTACGTTTTGGACCCGACCCTCAAATCCGATAGAGAAAAAAAGTTCCGCGAACAAAAAAGAGAATTCGAGCGCTACGTCAAAGACCGCAACGAAGACTTCGCCATTAGAGAGCGGGAGGCCTCCCAAAAGATCATCAAAAAAATGGTCACAATCGTTCAAAAAATCGGCAAGGACAAAAAATTCAGCTTTATCATGGATCAAAGCACCGTGATTTATTTTTCCAAGGACCAGGATTTGACGGACCTGGCCATCAAGGCTTATGACCGAACCTATAAATAATGGCCCCGCCCGCCAATGATTGACATCAACGAAATCAAAAAGATCATCCCGCACCGGTTCCCGTTTTTGCTGGTGGACCGCATTATCGAATGCGACAATGAGTCCCGCATCGTCGGCATCAAGAATGTCGCCGGCGACGAACCGTTTTTTCAGGGGCATTTTCCCGATTACCCGGTGATGCCGGGCGTATTGATTATTGAAGCCATGGCCCAGACGGCCTGCATCCTGGCCTTGAAAATCCTGAAAAAAGAAGGGTCCCCCGTGGTGTTTTTTACCGGTATCGACAACGCCAAGTTTCGCAAACCCGTGATTCCCGGGGACCAGATTCGCCTGGAACTGACCAAGGAAAAACAGCGGGGCGAGTTGTTTCGGTTTCAGGGCCGTGCCCTCGTCGGCGACAAACTGGTGGCCCAATGCGTTTTGCAAGCCATGTTAGGCAAAACCTGATCGCTTCCCGACAATGATTCATCATTCCGGCGTCATCCATCCCAGCGCCGTTTTAGGGAGCCGTGTCTCTGTCGGTCCCTTCACCACCATTGGTCCCGGCGTGCAAATCGGCGATGCGACCGAGGTGGGACCCAACGTCAACATCGAAGCGGGGACCGTTATCGGCAAAAACTGCCGCATTTTCCATGGCGCCTCCCTGGGAGGAGACCCGCAAATCGTAAACTTCAAAAAAGAAATCTCCTCCATCGTGAAAATCGGCGAGGGCACGGTCATCCGTGAGTTCGTCACCGTTCATCGTTCGGCGGTGGAACAGGGCGTCACCGAGGTGGGCAGGCACTGCATGATTATGGCCTACTGCCACGTCGCCCACGACTGCCGGCTCGGCGACCACGTGGTGCTCGTCAACTATACCGGCTTGCCGGGGCACATTCAGGTCGGGGACGGAGCCTTCATTTCCGGGTTGGTGGGCATTCATCAATTCGTCCGTATCGGCAAATATGCCATGGTCGGCGGCATGGCCGCCGTCAGAAAAGACGTCCTGCCGTTTTCCCTGGTCGAGGGCAACCCGGCCCGGCTGGTCAGCCTGAATGCCGTCGGCTTGCGGAGAAACGGGTTCCCCCCCAAAGCCCGCTCCGCCGTGAAAAACGCCTTCAAATTGCTTCGGCAAGCGGATTTGAATACCACCCAGGCCGTCGAAAAAATTGAAACGGAAATTGAAATGTCCGAGGAAATTAGCTATCTTGTTAACTTTATTAAAGAATCCTCCCGGGGAATTACCAAGTAATGAAAAAAATCAAGGCCGGCGTGGTCGGCGTGGGCAGAATGGGCTCCTACCACGTCGGCATCTTATCCGACTTCCCGGAAATCCAACTGACCGGTATCGCCGATATTGACGAAGACCGTGCCGCAACCGTCGGCCGCCAGTACAGCGTGCCGCATTACACTTGCCATCGGGACCTCTTTGGCCAGGTGGATCTGGTGATCGTCGCCGTCCCCACCTCCGCGCATTACACCGTGGCCAGGGATTTTCTGGAATCGGGCATCCATGTGCTTCTGGAAAAACCCTGTACCAATAATTTGCAGGAAGCCAGGGAACTGTTCGATCTGGCCGAAAAGAATAAACTGACGCTTCACACCGGCCACGTCGAGCGGTTCAATGGCGCCGTCCAGGAAATCCAGAAAATCGTCACCCAGCCGATTTTCGTGGAATGCAAACGCATGGGGCCTTTCTCCGACCGCATTCTGGACGACGGCGTGGTGCTGGACATCATGATTCACGACATCGACATCCTCTTGAACCTGATCGATTCCAAGGTGAGAAACATCAATGTCCAGGGCGCCTCCGTTTTTTCCGGCAAGGACGACCTGGTCAACGCCCAGCTCGAATTCGAGAACGACTGCGTCGCCAATATCATCGCCAGCCGCGTCTCGCACAATAAAGTGAGGACCCTGGCCATCACCCAGAAAGATTCTTATGTCGTCCTGGACTACACCGACCAGGAAATCTATGTTCATCGCAAGTCGTCGTCCGAACACGAGTTGAGGAAGGATTCCCTCCGCTACACCCAGGCTTCCATGGTTGAGAGGATTTTTGTTCACAAGGACAACCCGCTGAAGCTGGAGATCAAGCATTTTCTGGATTGCGCGGCCAATGGCAGTCTCCGTAAAGTCGCCGCCGACAAGGAACTTTATTCCCTCGAAATTGCCCTGAAAATCCTGGAGCAGTTCAACAACCGAAGAAAACAATAAACGCCGCAAACCGGGAGGGAACAGGACATGATTCGTAGCGTCGTGGCTGGCATCTTCCGGTTTCCCGGCTTCAGGGATTGACGCGAGAATGCAGAACTTCGGCACCTCCCAACGCATCGGTCTGCTTGCCGGGGCCGGGGACATCCCCGTTTACTTTGCCCGCCGGGCGCGCGCCCGCGGCGTGCAACTGGTTTCCATCGCGTTTTCCAAAGACATCGACGCCAGCCTCCAGCCGTTCGTGGACAGGCACTATTCCATCGGTGTGGGGCAAAGCGGCAAGATCGTCGATACCTTGAAAAAAGAAAACGTCCACGGCGTCCTCATGCTCGGCAAGATCGAAAAAAGCATTCTCTTCAAACCCCAGCTCTTTGACCTGCGGGCCTTGAAAGCCCTCAAGCGCCTGGTGACGCACGAAGACAAATCCGTGCTGAGCGGCGTGATCGTGGAATTGCAAAAAGAAGGATTTACCGTGTTGAGCCAGATGGAATTTT
The DNA here is from genome assembly GCA_046757665.1 of Nitrospinales bacterium. Classification (GTDB taxonomy): domain Bacteria; phylum Nitrospinota; class Nitrospinia; order Nitrospinales; family JAJDAT01; genus JBHHYO01. The sequence goes on along the minus strand of JBHHYO010000062.1, from coordinate 3,156 downwards.
TAAAAGAGTTGTTTCCCGAGCCCGGCGTCCTCACCCACCGCAAACCCTCCCGGAAGGAAGACGAAGATATCCGCTTCGCGTTGCCCATCGCCAAAAAACTTGCCGACATGGAAATCGGCCAGACCCTTTTGGTCAGAAACAAAACCGTGATCGCCGCCGAGGCGGTGGAGGGGACGGATCAAGCCATTCAACGCGGTTGCTCGCTGGCAAAAGGCAAATGCGTCGCCGTCAAGGTGAGCCGCACCAACCAGGACTACCGGTACGACACGCCCGGCATCGGCGAAAAAACCGTGGAACTGCTGGTGCAAGGCGGGGCCTCGGTGCTGGCCGTGGAAGCCGGGCGCGTCATGATCGCCGACCTCCCGCAAGTGGTGAAACGCGCCGACGAGGGCGGCCTCAGCCTCGTCGCCGTATGATTCCCTGAAAACAAACCCGGTCGTATGCCTCAATCCGCCCCGCAAAACATCCTGATCGTCGCCGGAGAGGAGTCCGGCGACCTGCACGGCAGTCATCTGGTCGAGGCCTTGAAAACCCTCTGCCCCGGGCTTGCCTTCCGGGGAATGGGGGGCGGGAAAATGCGCCGCGCCGGCGTCCACACCTTTTTTGACATCGACCGGATGGGCGCCGTCGGCCTCGTGGAAATCCTCGGCAATATCGCGCATTATCTCAAAGTCTATTGCAAACTGACCGCGGAAATCGCCGGCAACAAGTACGACGCCGCCATCTTGATCGACTACCCCACCCTGAACCTGCGGCTGGCCAAAAAGTGCAAACAGGTCAACTGCCCGGTTTTTTATTTCATCAGCCCGCAAATCTGGGCCTGGCGCGGCGGCCGGATCAAGGACATCCGCCGCGACGTTACCAAAATGCTGGTCCTGTTCCCCTTCGAGGAAACCTTGTACCGCGAGGCCGGAGTCAACGTTGACTTTGTCGGCCACCCCTTCATCGAACTGGTCCGCCCGACACTGCCGCCGCAAGACGCCCTGAAAAAATTCGGCTTGCGGACGGATGTAAAAACCGTCGGCCTCCTGCCCGGAAGCAGGAAAAACGAAATCGACTCCCTCCTGCACGTCATGATCGAGGCCGCCGGAAAAATCAGGAATGAAATCCGCGATTGCCAGTTCCTCCTTCCCGTGGCCGACTCCATCGACCCGGAATATATCCGCCGCAAACTGCAACCCAATCCCCTGGATATCCGGACGGTGACCGGAAGCAATTACGATGTCATGAATTGTTGCGACTTTCTGATCACGGCGTCCGGCTCGGCGACGCTGGAAGCCGGATTGCTGGGAACCCCGATGGTGATCGTTTATAAACTCAGCCCTCTCACCTACTGGCTGGCCCGGCGGCTGGTCAAAGTCGACCATTTCGGCCTGGTCAATATCGTTGCCGGGGAGCGGGTGGTGCCGGAATTGGTCCAGGCCGCGGCGACCCCCGGCAACATCGCCCGCGAGGCCTTGCGGATTCTCAAAAACCCGGAATTGGACCGGAGCGTGCGGGACAAGCTCGCCGGTATCGGCAAGTCCCTGGGCGTTCCCGGGGTGGCCCGGCGCGCCGCCGAAAGTATCGCCGCCGACCTCCACCTCTTGCCGACCCATGAAAAAGCCGATGGTTGACCGCGTCCTGACCCGCATTCTCTGCGCGGGATTTCGCCTCTGGTGCCGAACCCTGCGCGTCCACGGAAAAAACCGCGATGCGTTTCTCCGCGACCTGCCCGACAGCTACATCCTGACCCTGTGGCACAGCAGGATATTTTACATTTTTTATCACTACCGCCGCCGTAGCGACATTTGCCTGTTGATCAGCCCCAGCAAGGACGGCGACCTGCTGGCCGGCGTGGCGCGGTTGCTGGGGTATTCCGTTATCCGCGGTTCCAGCTACAAGAAACCCGTGTCCGCGGCGCGGGCGTTGATCCGGGTGTTGCGGCGCGGCCAGAGGATTATCGTCGTTGCCGACGGGTCGCGCGGACCCCGGCACAAGGCGCAGGCGGGTTCACTGCAATTGGCCGCCATCACCGGCGCGCCGATCATCCCCCTCGCCTGGAACGCCAGAAACAAGATCGAGTTTAACAGCTGGGACCGCTTTGTCCTGCCTCTCCCCTTCACCCGCGTCACCCTCAATGTCGGCGACCCCATTCAGGTGCCGCCGGGCGCCGACGACAATGTCGTTCAGGAAAAACAAGCCGAACTGGAAACCGCCCTGAACCGGTTGACCTCCGAGGGCGCCTGACCTCCGGTTTGCCGAAACCCGATGCTTGTTTTTTCAGCAAAAACTTTTCGCCGCCGCCGATTAATGAAGCACAATTCGCATTGAAACAGCCTTCCCACGGCTTCCTAAGCAGGCTTGTTCGCCCTAACTCCCTAATTTTTAACGTATTGCAAAATCCGGCCCTGTTGGCACACTTATTGAATCCTTTTGTGCATCGCTGTTGGTCAAATGCTTAAGTTCAAGGTTTTTTGTTTTTTTTCCCAAAAAGTCCAATCACCTTGTATATAATATCTTCTTTCGGAAACTTGGGCGGAACTCATGGATTTTCCCTTGGGCGAGTCTGTCTTGGAGTGTGCCGGTGTGGGCCGATCATTCCCCCTCCCGCCGTTCTTGCTAGTCGGGGTTTGGGGCAATCGGTCTTTTTGAAGCTTCTCGTTCCACAAGGAGTTGGTTTTTATGAAAAAAGTTGATGCGATCATCAAGCCGTTTAAATTGGATGAAGTCAAGGACAAGTTGAATGAAATCGGGATCAAGGGAATCACCGTAACCGAGGTCAAGGGATTTGGAAGACAAAAAGGCCACACCGAATTGTACCGGGGCGCGGAATACGTTGTCGATTTTTTACCTAAAATCAAACTGGAGGTCATCATTCCGGACGAATTGCTGGACGATGTCATCGAAAGCATTATGAAGACCGCGCAAACGGGTAGAATCGGTGACGGCAAGATTTTTGTGACGAATATTGAGGATACCATCCGCATCCGCACGGGGGAACGCGGTCGGGATGCTATTTGACCCGCGCGGCGGGTAGGGTGTTTAACCTGGGGGCGCTTGTATCTTACAGGCTCCGCAAGACAAAATCTTTTTAACGACTATTAGAAGGAGGGGATCGGCCGATGACGCCAAAAGAAGCGCTGGATTTTGCCAAGAAGAATGAAGCCTCGATGG
>JBHHYO010000061.1:0-16621 GCA_046757665.1 Nitrospinales bacterium | reverse complement strand
TTTCCTTTAGTATGGGCAGATTGAAAAAAACGATCACGGCTCCTCATCGTACTGAAGAAAAATGTCGTTGTTTTCCCTGATCACCACCGTACCTTTTCTTTTCGCGGGCGTCCCCATAATGATCGAGTGGCTGGGGAAAGATGATTTGACCAGCGAATACGTGCCCACTATCGAGTGGTCTCCAAGAGTCACGCCTCTGGAGATAACCACATAGGGGGCAATGTAGCAATTCGAACCTATCGACACCGGGGTTTTGTCATAATCGGATTCGCCTCCGGAAAGAGCCCACTTCAAACTGTCATGAGAATAAATCTGCACCCCTGCGGATATAGAACAATTGCTTCCTATGGTTAACCCTCCGGTGCCGTCCAGAAACGTATAGGGGCCGACATAAGTATTCTCGCCGATCCTCACGTCTCCAATAATGAAGCTGAGGTCGTGAATGTTGGCTCCCTCCCCAAACCCCAGCCGCCTGGCTTTTTCCCACCGGTTCCCCAACGCCTCGGTCAGAGGAACGATCCGGTTAAACTTGTCGAGATAATGCGAGTCCAGTTTGTCCCTCAACTCCGCCAGACTCTTGAACAGAGGGTCATTGGATGGTTCGTCCTTGGGCATGGTTCTTTTAGTTTGAAGTGTTGGTGAGATAGTTATAGATTTCCTCCGCGCCACGGAAACGCATGGAGAAATTGTCCGCATCGAAATTTTCCAGTTTGGCCAAACCTTCCTTCAAGCTTTTATTTTTACAGGCATCGAGGTCGCCCAGGTAGACGGCCACCCCGCGTTCACCAAAATATCGACACCTTGCCTCCTGGTGTTCATAGGCGGCAACCAGAAGAGACGGGGTGTGTGTTGCAACCAACTCGGAGGACGTTAATCCTCCGGTGCCGATCGCCGCGTCGCAGTTCATGTATTCGGTAAACATATCGGCAACAGACGTTTTGCAGTCGTACGAAAGGCTGGCGGATTGCAAAACCGAATTCAATTCATCGTGTCCCTCGAATCCGGCTCCCAGAATAATGATGAGGTGCAAATCAAGGTTTTCGTCCAGAACTTTTCGCACCACCCCGGTGGTCAGGTTGTATTCATCGGCTCCGCCCATGGCGATCAGCAGATTTTTAATCGGCCGGTTAAAAGTCCGCTTGCTGATAATTTCCCGGTCGAAGTTATCCGGCAGGATCACGAATTCCGGTCCCAGCAAAAAACGGGTTTTGGGAAAATTTTCCATTGCATACAGCCCGGGTGCCGGGAAATTCCAGTTTACCACCAAACGCCAGTCATCGGTAAGCTTGCCGTCGTCGTTGATGCAACCTTTCACTACGGCGGGGTCCAGGCCCGTATATTTTTCCAGGGACCACAGGTTGACGCAGGCAAAAAAATGCGTGATGTGGTTCGCCGCAAAATAACGGTTGATATGGTTCACCTCGTCTTTGACGCCCATTTCATCGACAAGAAACCGACAACGCTCTATCCGGTAATCGGCAGTCAGTTTCCTGGCCGCTTCGGAATCGTGGGTCATGAAGTGGGTTTCCCACCCATTGTTTTGAAACCTTCTCGACAAATGAATCAGGCACATCAAATCGCCCGTACCCAGGGAAGGCGAGGCGTCCGCTCTAAAAAGAATTTTTTTCATAGTACCGGATCTGAGCGGGCTTTCAAAAGTTAACCCGCGGCTACTTCACTTTAAACGTTTTTTTCCAGTCCTCAAAAACCATTTTCCGGTAAATGCGACGGTCATACTTTCCGTGCTTGTCCCAACCGAACCAGCGGTTGAGGGGCGCGCTGAAACCCCGTTTATCCACCCGTTTGACAATTTCTGCCGGAATAAATTTTTCGGCAATCTCTTTAAGAATCCATTTCGTCACACCGTCCTTGATTTTGTATTTGGAAGGCAGGCTGAAGGCATATTGTACCAACCGGTAATCGAGAAAAGGCGAACGGTTCTCCAGAGAGTAGGCCATGCTTGTGCGGTCGGACATCTGCAACAAAACCTGCATGGTGGTATAAAAATCGTTCAACCCCATGCCGTGAACAACGTCATTGCCGAATTTATCGAAATAAAATTTCAGGCTGTCATTAAGATATTGATGCACTTCCTGATCAAACTGGTTGTCGGACCGGTTCACCAGTTTAGCGTAGCGTTCCACTGGAGAACCATAATATTTGTCGATGAGAAAAGCATAACCCTGCATGGCTTTCAGGTTATGAATCTGCTGGTCGTGGTGGAGTAGGTGATAGCGGTGGTAGCCCGCGAAAAGTTCGTCCGCCCCGTCGCCGGTTATGATCACTTTAATATTCTTTTGCGCTCGTCCCAACAGCATCCACAAGCTGAAGCTGGTCCACGTGCAGGGGGTATCGAGATGGTAGGCCAGCTTTTCCCGCACACGATGAAAGTCTTCCGGCGCAGGTTCGACTACGATAAGCTCCTTGCCGATCTTTTTTGCTACGGCCTGGGCATACGGCAATTCGTCAAAATCGACGCCGACGTCATAGTGGCAGGTATACAGGTAATCGGGCTTTGCGATGCAGGCGGTGAGCGCACTGTCGATACCGCCGCTTATAAAGCAACCGTATTGATGCGCGCAGTTTTTGGTTCTGAGCACTATGGCGTCTTCAATCAACTCGGAAAGGTCTTTCTTAATCCGGGATAAATCATCCTTGATCTCGATTAATTGATCCCACACCTTCCAGTAGGAATGAAGCGACAGCGACCCATCTTTAATCTTCAGGTACTCGCCGGGTTCCAGCTGGAAAATATTTTCAAACAACGTTTCCTTGCCAACGCAAAACTCATATGCCCGGTAGCAAATGGCGTTTTCATTTATTTTCGGCGGCACCAGTTCCAACAAACATTTGATCTCGCTGGCAAAGGCAATGAAGTCGGCGCCGATGGTGTAATAAACAGGCTTCTCGCCCGTCTTGTCCCGAACCACATAGGTGGCGTTCTCCGTCCGGTCATGCAAAGCGACGGCATACATGCCGTTCAACTCATCAAAAGCGGAAAGCCCTTTGCACAGAAAATTGTAGAGGATTGTTTCCGCGTCCGACGATGTTTTGAAACGGTATTTTCGTTTCAAAACGGATCGGATCGCGTCATGGTTGTAGATTTCCCCGTTGAAGATCAGGGAGACCTTTTGCTGTTCATCCTGATAGGGAATGGAGTGCGTTTCCCGGTCGATAATGCTCAGCCGGACCATACCGAGTGTGGTATCCCCGTATTTACCGATGCCGGTTTGGTCCGGCCCGCGGTAACGGACCTTGTCCAGCATCCGTTCAACGATGTTGTTACCGTCATACGTGGGATTGGATGAGTGAAAGCCCGCTATGCCGCACATAAATTACCAACCAGCAACAACGTCCCCGGTTGTTCCGGGGACGCGATTGATTGAATGAAGAGATTTTTCAATTGGAATCAAAAACGGCAATCCCGGCGATTCATTTGAGGATATTGATTTTACCGTCACCCACCTGGTGATAACAGGCGTGTTGGAAATGGTACTTGGAAAAAATTCCGGTGTTGTCGATGATCAGTTTGATTTTCGGATGGATAATGGAATCCAACTGTTCCTGGGACAAACCTCGGTATTGACTGTGATCCGACATGACAATGATGGCGTCCAGCCCGGGCGGCAGAGATTCAAGGGATAACGGCCGGCCATAGGGGATCAGATGTTCCAATTCCGCCGCGGAATAGTGCGGATCATTCACATAAACTTTTAGTCCCTTGTTATGCATTGTTTCGACCAAAGTCAACGAAGGGGAAATGGCGACAAAATCCTTCTGGTTGTCACGGTTGGTAATCCCTAAAACCAACACTTCCTTGAACCCTTTTCGCGCCATATATTCGCTGTAACACAAAACCGTGGAAAAGTTTACGGCTTCGGCTTCCTTCAAGATGCTGAGGCATTCGGACAGCTTGCTACCGGCCAAGAGAGCGTCAACGGAAAAGGGCATCCGGTAGCCTCCCGCTCCGATGCTCAGTTTGCAGGTGGAAAGATCGACCTCCTGAAGCAACAATCGAACGATGCTCTGAAAATTAATATCCGGATAGCTCAAGGCCATTTGGTTGATCAATGCCGTTGTCGCGTAATTCAAGGCGTTTTTGGCGTTTTCAAATATTTCAGCCTCCTGGATCGAGCCCAGCGAAACGACAGGCGTTTTAACCAGATCAAAAAATGCCCGCGTTTGTTCCAGATCGTCAGGCTCGTTCCCGGCAATGACCTGGGTGCGGGAATCCTGCAAAAACTCCTCCAGAACCCAGTCGCTACGAAAAGCCACAGCAATGCGGCATTTGGCATTGGCCTGTTTTAAAGGCCGGTAAAACGATTCATCAATTTGTCCTGGGACACCCACCGATTGAAACAGAATCAAGGCCTCATCAAGATGCTTTTGGTGTTTCACAAAAATCTTCAAAAGGTTTTCAAGTATGCCCCCTGCGCCGACCGGCCCCATGCTCATCATGGGCAAGGCGATAATGTGCATCCGGTCGTCGTCGTCGAACAGGCGGCCCGGGTCCGTGCAAAAAGTGATTTTTTCCCGGTTGAGTTCCGGAATGGAATAGCGGGTGGACCAGTGGTTTTTTTGCGCTATGCCGGGGTACCGGTTTTTTTCGAAGGCCTCAAAGCGTTGAGCGGAAAAATCGAAAATCTTGATGTGAAACCCATGCTCCTGCATCCTTAGAGCGGACGTATAGCCCAGATAACCAAACCCCCAAACGGACACAACCTTCTTTTGCAAAAGCTTCGTTGCGAACATGTCGTTTAACTTCCGGAAATGCTTTCCAGCGTTTCTCCCGTCCCCTGGACACCGAGTTCCGGGTACCAGGAATCGCACTTGGAGCAGACGGGATCAGTGATATCCAGCGAACGATGCTGTTCACGAAGGTCCGCGTAGGTGTCGCCCATCCAGATTTCGCGGATGGTGTTTACCGTCACGTCTCCCATCGGCGGACCGTCCCAATCGTGGTTGCAACGCCCGGTCTTGCCGTCGCAATAAATCAGCATCTCATATTTGGGCATCATGCAGGGCTTGCGCGGAAAGCGGCCGCCGACGATGGACCCGAAATTGCCATCCGTGGAATGCTCCTGGTAAATCCGCACCCGGCTGACTTTGTCTTTCCACTTTTCCTTGAACCAGGCCACATCTTCCGCCGGGCTCTCGGCGGTTTTCACCATCGACACCTGGGTTTGAATGCGGTTGTCGTTCAATTCCAGAAATTCCAGTATTTTGTTTTCCACCGACTCATATTTTGCCGGTAGCCGGGTTATGTCAAAACGCTTCGGAGTGTCTATGCTGAAGGAAATAAAATGCATGGATTCGATAATCGCCAGCGCCTTCTTCTTGTTGAGCGGAGTGACGTTGGTGGCTATCTGAATCTCCTTGAATTTTCCCTTCACGTATTCGCACATCTCAACAAACTGTGGGTGCATCAGGCTCTCGCCCCGCCGGTGCAACACCAGGGTGATCCCCGGATAGGGAGTCATTTCGTCGATGAGCCGTTTAAAAAGGTCAAAATCCAGATAGCCCGTCAGGTCGTTGACAAAATGGCGCGGACAATAAACGCATTTCAGGTTGCAGTCGCTCACCAGTTCCAGTTCGATGCGTTGCGGAAACTCCGCTACCGGCATAGTTTTATAGACCGTGGTAGATTCTGGCTGATTCATGCGTCACTCCTGGGCCTGCGGATTTTTGCCGAAAAAAGCATAAACAACGGTAATGATTTTCTCAACCTCTTGCCTCGACAACGAGGGGTAGATCGGAATGGAAACAATACGTTCAAAAACCTGCTCGACGACAGGAAAATCTCCCCGCTTGAAACCGAACGTGTCCTGATAAAAACTGAAAAGATGAAGCGGGATAAAATGAACGCTACTGCCGATGCCGCACTGCCGGAGGTATTCAATAAATTCCCCGCGATCTGCCCTGGTTTTATCCAGCAGAATAGGGAATAAATGCCAGTTGTGTTTTGCCGCGGCGGTTTCCGAAGGCAAAGAAACAAATTCTTCCAATCCTTTCAGGCCGTTTTTCAATGTTTCGGCAATTTCCCTCCGCCGCCGATTAAAATCCTCCAGCTTTTTAAGTTGCACCCTGCCGACGGCCGCGTGAATGTCGGACATGTTGTATTTGTAACCCGGAAGAATTATATCATACTGCCAGGACTGTTTTTTCCCATATCGTTCCCAGACCTCTTTGTTGATTCCAAAAAACGCGAGTTTCCGGATGCGGTCGGCCAGGACGTCATCATCCGTCGTGACCATGCCGCCCTCACCGGAAGTCATATTTTTAGTAGGATAAAAACTGAATACGGTTGTTTCGCCGAAAACACCGATTTTTTTTCCATTCAGCTCCGACCCCAGGGCGTGGGCCGCGTCTTCGATGACCGGAATGCCATGCTTGCGGCCGATGGCCAGGATCGAGTCCATATCGCATGGCAACCCGGCAAAATGAACCGGGAGAATCGCCTTCGTCCTGGGGGTTATCGCTCGTTCTATATTTTCCGGATCGATGTTCCAGGTCACGGGGTCGATATCGGCAAACACCGGCCTGGCTCCCACCCAAACGATCACATGACCCGTTGCCACAAACGTCAAGGGCGTTGTGATGACTTCATCTCCGGGTTTCACCCCGATGGCCAGCAATGAGCAGTGAAGCCCGCCGGTACAAGAGTTCAAGGCGATGGCATGTTTACTGCCGACATAAACGCCAAATTCGGACTCAAACGCGGCGACGTTGGGTCCCGTGGTGAGCCATCCGGATTCTATGACTTTTGTGACGGCCTCGATTTCTTCTTTAGAAAGGGAGGCTTTGCAGAATGATAAAAACGGTTCGGCCATTTGTTTCAGGAAAAAGGTTTATGGACGCAGGTAAACGGCAACAGCTAAATCATCTCCCAGGAAATCACCTGCTCGGCGGATATGGCGGTCTTCGCCTTCCGGCCCAGCACCCGTTCCAGGTATGCGGGCGAAATTCCCGTCCCGGGCCTTTTCAGGGCGATCATCTCGCGGGTGATGACGGCGCCGGACGGGATATCGACCGTTGCCACCAAGCTTCTGCGCGCGGCCTTGACCGGTACCTCGGAAGGCTGGGCGCGCTTGATGCCGTCGCCCAAAATTTTTTGCACCTGCGACGTCGCTTGCTTTAACGCCTTCAAATCGCCGGGTTCCAGGGAGGTGGATTGATCCACGCCCGGCAGACCGCGATCGGTTGTAAAATGTTTTTCGATCATTACCGCTCCCAGCGCCGCCGCGACGATGGCGGACAAGTTGTCCATGCTGTGGTCCGACAAACCGACGGGAACATCGAAAACGGCCTCCAGGTTCGGCAGACACAACAAGTTCATTTCCTCGTGCCGGGCCGGGTAATTGGAAACACAGTGCAACAGGATAATCTGCTCGTTGCCCTCGCCGCGTATCGTGTCCAGCGCGGCTTCGGTTTCTCCCAGGGAGCCCATTCCGGAGGACACAACCACCGGAATATTCTTTTGCGCGACGGATTTCAGGAACGGCAGGTTCGTCAGGTCGCAGGAAGCGACCTTGACCGCCGGCAGGCCCAGCTCCACCAGCATGTTCAGCGATTCTTCGTCAAACGGCGTGGAAAAAACCGGGAGGTCCAGTTCGTGGCCCAGGGCAAACAATTCCTCATATTCGTTCCGCTTCAATTCGTAGCGCTTGTAAAACTCGTAAACGGGGATTTCATTGCCGGGATGGTCCGGGTCGTCTCCCGTATGCAGTTTGGATACCAGCTTTTCACCGACGAACGTTTGAAACTTGACCGCGTCCGCGCCGTGTTCCGCGGCGGCGCGCATCATTTTTTTGGCCAAGTTGACGTCGCCGTTATGGTTAAAGCCAATTTCCGCCACGATCAGGGGCGGATGATCGTCGCCAAGCATCTTGCCGCAAAATTCAAACATATCGCATCCTTTGACAAAGAGGAAGACAGCCGCCGGCCATTATGGTACCAAACCCGATTTTGAAAAACCCGTCAATTTCCTCCCTACCGGACAAAATATTTCAATCCCGGCTCCAGAAAAGGAAAAACGTCCATCACCAGTTTCGATTGGTCCCGGCTGACAGGTTTTATCCACACCAGCAATCCCAGAAAGGTGATGATGTAAACCGCCAGGTTTAAAAACAGATTGTCCATCCACAGGCGCGCAATGAGTTCCGCCGGCGCCAGCGCCGCCAGCGCAAAAACAAGATATTTCCCGACCAGGGGCGGCATCGCCCGGATATCCAGGTATTTATTGATGCAATAAAGTTGACGGCAGGCCATGTAAACCATGATCGAGCCCGTTGCAATCACCGCTCCGAGTTCCTGGTAGCGCGGAATGAGGACCAGGTTCAACGCAATGTTCAAAATACTGCCTTCAATGGTGGCTCTTAAAGGAACATCCCTCCTGCCGAGAACATACAAGGTCGAGGCCGAAAACCCGCTTCCCATCACCGTGCCAAGCAAAACAAAAATCAAATAGGCAGACAAAACCCGCCCCGCCTCCACGAACGAATCGCCGTAAATGAAGGTAATCAGCCTTTCGGCGTTGATCAAGGCAAACAAATAAATGGGAACGGTACAGAAAACCGTAAACCCGACGATTTGACTCCATGCCCGGGACAACCCGGCATGAGACTCCTGCGTGAAGGTCTCGGAGAAAATGGACATCGCCATCGGCCCGATGCCCGTTAAAAAAAATCCCAACATGCCGCCAAGTCCCATGGCCAGGTGGTAATATCCAACACGCGCCGTGTCCACTTCAAAATAATTCATCAACACAATGTCGCTTTGGATCATCAGGCCAAAGCTGAACAGGCCGACCACATAGGAAACCCGCGCCAGGCGCCAGGAGTCGTCCTTTTCCATGATTTGCGTCGGCCCCGCCGCATACGGCGCCGCCAAAACACAATACACGCCTACTATAAGGGCCGTGGAAAAAATATACGCATACAGCACGGCGGCGATTCCCCAATCCAACTCGATAAACACAACCAGCAAAACCAGATTGAGGATTCCGTTGGCCGTTTCGAGAATCGACGTGACCTTGTAGCGCAACAGAGTCATAAAAAGCGTACTCAACAGGGAATTGAAATTGATGACGATAAAATAAAAAATAATCGCCGGACGGTAAACGATCAGTTCCGGCATGTGAATCAGCTCGAAATAAAACGGCAACAGGGCATAAAGAAGAAAACCAAATACCACGGTGGCAAGCGCCCGTAACGCCAGAAGGCGTTGCAACAAATACCGTCCCTGGCCATGCGTCGGGTCGAGAACCTCCAGCTTCGGAAAATTTTTGTTCAGCACCGTTTCCAATCCCAATGAACTCAGAAGCCGGACAAAGGCGGGAATAACCAAAACAGTGGCATAAATACCCAAACGCTCCTTCCCCAAATAGCGCGCCAGCAAAACGGAAACAGCGAAAAACGCGATTTGCGTACAAACTTTCCCCAGGACATTCCAGGAGATGTTGACTATGAAGCGTCGAAATAAGGGCAAGGAAAACCTGTCTGATATGGCGTGTTGGTCATGCGGTCCGCAACCCATCGGGAAAGAGGCCCGTCCGGATGCGCGATAAACATCATACCGCACCGCCGCCGCGATTCAAACGCTATTTCCGATTCGGCGGATTTGGGTTAAAATCGGTCCCCACATGAAAACCGTTCGGCGAGGGAGCTATGTCCACCTACAATGTTTTGATTGTCGCGGAATTCAAAAACATCACGGAAGAGGCCGCCAGGGAAATCGCCCTCCGCCTCGAGGAGCACGGCATGGAAAAAATCCCCACCCTGAGCGGCGCGTGGGAGTTCAAGGCCGAAGCCGCCGACGAGCCGGAGGCCAAGGACCAGGCAATGCGGGAGTTCGTCAACGTCTGCCGCACCTACCCCTTTGAATGCGCCATGCTGGTTCACGCCGGGACGAGTCAAATCCTGCGGCGAAGGAAAAAATTTGAATCATAAAAACACTATGCGAACGGAATTCCCCTGTTGCCTTTAACCGGTGTCAAAATCATCCTGGCTTCCCAATCGCCGCGCCGTAGCGAGTTGCTGAGAGGGCTCGTCGAGGAGTTTGAAGTCATCCCCAGCGAGGTGGATGAGAAAATCGACCCCGAACGCCCGCCGGAAACCAACGCCTTGGCCATGGCGCGGGACAAGGCGCTTTGGGTGGCGCAACGGCATCCGGGCTGTATGGTTATCGGCGCCGATACCATTGTCGTGCTGGACGGAAAAATCATCGGCAAGCCCAAGGACGAAAACGACGCCCGCTGTATCCTGAAATCCCTTTGCGGACGGCGGCACCAGGTGATCACCGGCGTCGCCGTGGCCAACCCGGCGGGCAAGCTCTTCCAGGAGGCCGCCCTGTCCTGCGTCGATTTCAAAACCGCGACCGACGAGGAAATCGCCGCATACGTCCGCACCGGCGAACCCCTGGACAAGGCCGGAGCCTACGCCATCCAGGGCAAGGGGGCTTTCCTGGTGCGGGCGCATGAAGGCTCCTATTCCAACATCGTCGGCCTGCCGGTCGAAACACTGCAAACCCTGCTCCGCCGCGCCATCGGCAAAAGCTGAAAACCGCCGGCCGCCACGGGCGATTTTTTTATTTGACACCGGCAAACATCTCGGACATGATTGACTTTTAGAACAAAAATCGTTTATAACTGCCGGGTCGTCAGGGGGTTTTAACCCGCGATTCACGTCTTCCTTCCCCGGAGGGAAAGCTTAAAAGGCATGAAACTCATGAAACCGCAAGGAAACTGCCATCGATGCCAGGCCCCGGTGTTTCTCAACCAGACCACCGACTGGTATGGCAACACGGTCGTGACGCTCAATTGCTGGAACGGTCACTACGAGTGGATCGATATCCAGGACATTGAGGAGATCACCGTGGAAAACACCGTGGCGGGAAAAGAGAATCCAGTGGTCCACATTGGTTTTTTCGACATGAAATGATCCGCGCGCGCAAGACAAGGTGGCCGTTTTTTTCGGCGCTGTCCCTCCTGGTTTTCTCATTCCTGATCGTTCCTTCCATTTCCGTTTTTTCCCAGCCACAAGGCATGGTGTACGTGTCCGACGGGTATTTCCCCATGGGAACTTCCTCTGCCGGCGCGGATGACGAAAAACCCCTGCACTTTGTCTACACCGCCGCGTTTTTCATCGACAAATACGAAGTGAGCAACGCCCAGTACGGCGAATTTCTCCGCGCCACGGGCCATCCCAAGCCGAAGTTCTGGGATGACGAACGGTTCAACGGGCCGGACCGGCCCGTGGTCGGCGTCAGTTGGTACGACGCCATGGCCTATGCCCGCTGGAAGGGCCGCCGCCTGCCCACCGAGGCGGAATGGGAAAAGGCGGCCCGCGGCTCCGACGCCCGGCCCTTCCCCTGGGGGAAAAAATTCGACAAGGGCTTCTTCTTTTTCTTCGTCAACATCTTCGGCGACGACGACAACTATTCCTTCACCGCCCCGGTCACCTATTACCAGTCCGGGGTAAGCCCCTTCGGCGTCTTCAACATGTCCGGCAACGTGTGGGAGTGGTGCCTCGACTGGTACGCCGCGGACTATTACCGGTTCGGCCCGGAAATGAATCCGGAGGGCCCCGACGCCGGCGACGGCAAAGTCCTGCGCGGCGGTTCCTGGGTCAACGACATTGACGGCGTCCGGGCCACCCGGCGCGCCCACAACGACCCCAACACCAAAAACGACATCGTCGGATTCCGCACCGTCCTGCCCCTGCAATGACCGGCAAGCCCGACACACTCGGCATCGTCTCCTGGTCGCTGTACGATTTTGCCAACACGATTTTTTCCATGAACGTCATTTCGCTCTACTTTGCCCTGTGGGTCACGGTGGATCATGGCGGTCGGGACATTGTTTACGGCGCGGCCCTGTCGGGCTCGATGCTGGCGGTGGCGGTGAGCGTGCCCGTTTTCGGCGCCCTGTCCGACCGGACGGGCAAACGGCGCGGCCCCCTGGTCCTGTTAACGATCATCTGCGTCGCCTGCACGGCGGCAATCGGCATGACCGGCCAACTCGCCCAGGGATTGATCTTGTTCGTCCTGGCCAACTATTGTTATCAATCGGCGATGGTGTTTTACAACGGGATGTTGCCCGGCGTTTCCCGGGGGACCCACGTCGGCCTGGTTTCCGGTTACGGCGTGGCGCTGGGCTATCTGGGCTCCATCGCCGGCCTGCTGATCGTGAAACCCTTCGTTAGCGAGGGGGGCCGGGCCGCCGCGTTTGTGCCCACCGCCAGCCTGTTTCTTCTTTTTGCCGTCCCCTGTTTTCTTTTCGTGAAGGACCCGCCGGCGAAACGAACCGCTCCGGCGCGCCTGCTCGACGCCTTCCGCGCCTTGAAACAAACCGCCGCCCAGGCGGCCCGGTACCGCCACCTGCTGAAGTTCATCCTCATCCATTTCCTCATCCTGGATGTCGTCAATACCATCATCGCCTTCATGTCGATCTACGCCCATAATGTGATCGGTTTTGACGACAGCCAAATCAACTCATTTTTGATCGTCTCGACCGTATCGGCGATGGCGGGTTCGCTTCTCATCGGCTGGCTGGTGAAAGCCAAAGGCGCCCTTTGGTCGTACGGACTGGTCCTGGGAATATGGGCGGCGGCGTTGCTGACCGCGGCGGCGAGCCACGGCGAAACGGTGTTTTGGCTGGTCGGGCCGATGGCCGGCGTCGGCATGGGCGGCGTCTGGGTCGTCAGCCGCGCTCTCCTCATCCAGCTGTCGCCGCCGGAAAAAGTCGGCGAATTTTTCGGGCTCTACGGCCTGGCCGGGAAAATGGCCTCCATCCTCGGCCCCCTCCTCTGGGGCGCCATCGTCTGGATTTTTGAAAACACCGAAACATTCAAATACCGCGCCGCGGTCTCCGCTTTATTCCTCGTCAGCCTGGCGGCCATCTACCTCTTCCGCTCCCTGGCCCGGGAACTGCCAAGGGGAACCGACGACCCCCAACAAACCGGTTGACATCCCCTGCCTTGAGGATTAACTTAAAATTCTGCTCCGAAAGTCATTCGGACGTTTCCCGCTTGAACCAAACTTTCAATTTTTCCGAGGACCTTTTAACATGCGCCAGTTGAATTTCAAATTCACGTGGGCCTTTCCGGCGATTCTGGCCGCGTGGCTGATCTATGCCCCGAACGTGGAAGCCCATGGAGGAGGACACGACCACGACGCCAACGACCCGACCATTTCGCTTCCCGACGCCGTGGCCAGAGTCAATGGAGTGGATATCCCCGGCCAATACGTTTGGCGGCAGTTGAAGCAAATCATCCTGCAACGCAAGGCCCAGGGAAAACGGCTTTCCCCCGACCAGGAAAAAGCCGAGGCAAAAAAACTGACGGAACAGGAAATCGAACGCGAACTCCTGTTGCAAAGAGGCAAAGAACTGGGACTCCAGGCCTCGCCCGAACAAACGGAACAACGGTTCAACAAAATCAAAGCCAGTTTCAAGTCGGACCACGAGTTCCAGGACAAACTGGCCGAAGAAAAAATGACGCCGGATGAACTCAGAAAAGAAGTGGAAATGGACCTGTTGATGGAAGCCGTGCTCAAAAAGGAGATCGAACCCCGGATTGAAATTACGCCGGAGGAATTGAAGGCCTATTATGAAAAAAACAAGAACCAGTTTGCAACGGGGGAGCAGACGCGGGCCAGCGTCATTTTAATCAAGATCGACCCAAAGGGCGGGCCGAAAGCCGCGGAAAAAGCCAACGAAAAGATCGAGGCGATTCGTAACGAAATCAAGGACGGCGAGGATTTCGCGGAGGCGGCCAGGAAATATTCGCAAGATTCGCTGGCGAAACGCGGCGGCGATCTGGGATTCTTCACCCGGAAAATCATGTTCGCCCCCTTCAGCCAGCGAGCCTTTAAAATGAAGGTCGGCGAAATCAGCGAGGTGTTCCGCACCCAGCACGGCTACCAGCTTTTGAAGGTCACCGGCAAAAAACCCGGCGAAATCAGCCCCTTCGAAAAGGTCAAAAAAAGAATTGAAGCGATCGTAAAACGGGAAAAATCCACTGCGAAAACCAGGGAGTTCGTGAACGCCTTGAGACAAAAAGCAGAGGTGCAGGTTTATTTCTGACTCCCCCTGCCTCTAACGGGTTGCTGAAAAAGCCCGAAGGGCAACAAGTCCATTAAATAAGGTGGCCTTCATAACCCCGGGGCCTCGCCGCCCCGGTGTCATCGCGAGCCGCCACCGGCGGCGCGGCGATCCAGCCGGGCCACGCCCGGTGGGAATGGGTCCTTTCTGGATTGCTTCGTCGGCTCCGCCTCCTCGCAATGACGATCAAACCAAGGCTTTCTTAAATAAGGCGCACTCTGCATGACAGGCAAACTGACTTTTTCAGCACCTGCTAATCTTCCAAAAAATTACCGGCGGCGGCGATGGTTTCGCCGAGGACCAGGTCTTCCGGCCGGGTGATTTTTATATTGAGTTCCGATCCGCGAATGATCTTTACGGGTTTGCCGATGTGTTCGATCAGCGCGCCCTCGTCGGTGCCGTAATAGCCATCGGCGGCGGCCTGCTCCAGGGCCTGGCGTAACAAGGAATATTGGAACGCCTGCGGGGTTTGGATGCGCCACAAGCTTTCGCGGTCGATGGTGCGTTCGACGAAGCCCTCCGGGGAAGCCCGTTTGACGGTGTCGTTGACGGGGATGGCGGTGATGGCGGCGCCGAACCGGCGCGCGGCATCCACCGATTCGCGGATCATCCGCCGGCTGACAAAGGGGCGGACGCCGTCGTGCACAACGACGATTTCGGTGTCGGCATCCAGAGCCCGGACCCCCTGAAAAACGGAGTCCTGGCGCTTCTCGCCGCCGGGGACCACGGCGATTTCAATACCCGCGCATTCCTCCTCAGCCGCCCGCATGGCGTCCGGCGGCGCAACCAGTACCAGCGAATCGAAAAGACCGCACGTTTTAAACACGTGCAGGGTGTGACGGAGAATGGGCTTGCCGTTGAATTCCAGGAACTGCTTGGGTATGGTTTTGCCCATTCGGGCTCCATGCCCGGCGGCCGGAATGATCGCGCAAATTTTCATAACACCATGTCGAGGGCTTCCGCCAGGGTTTTGACGAATTGCAGTTTCACGGAGGCCTGGGACGCGAAATCCGCTTTTTGGGCGGCATGGGGAACGATACAGCGCTTGAACCCAAGCCGCGCCGCCTCGGCGATGCGCGGTTCCAGTTGCAAAACGGATCGCACTTCGCCGGTCAGGCCGACCTCGCCGATCATCACCGTGCGCGGGTCGAGGGCACGGTTGCGAAAACTGCCGGCGATGGCCGCGGCCATGCCCAGGTCAACCGCCGGTTCGCTGACCTTGATGCCGCCGGCGACGTTAACGAAAATATCCTCTCCCTGCAACGGAATGTCCAGACGTTTTTCCATGATGGCGATCAGCAGGGACATGCGGTTGTAATCGAGGCCGGTCGCCATGCGGCGCGGCATACCCACGTTGGTGGAGGTGCTGACCAGCGCCTGGATTTCCACGAACAGGGAGCGACTGCCTTCCATGCTGGAGACGATCACCGAGCCGGGGGAATCGTCCGGCCTTTCGGCCAGGAAGATTTCCGAGGGATTGTCCACGGGCACCAGTCCGGCGCCGGTCATTTCAAAGACGCCGATCTCCGGCGTCGCTCCGTACCGGTTTTTGACGGCGCGGAGAATACGGTAGGCGTGGGCGCGCTCGCCTTCAAAGTAGATCACCGTATCGACGATGTGTTCCAGGGTCTTGGGGCCGGCGATGGCGCCGTCCTTGGTGATGTGACCGATCAAAAACACCGGCAGGGAGCGCGCCTTGATCTCCTGGAAGATTTTAAACGCCACCTCACGAACCTGCCCCACGCTACCCGGCGCCGACGGCAGTTCCCGGGTGTAAAAGGTTTGGATGGAATCCAGAACCAGGGCGTCGGGCTGTACCTGGTCCAACAAGAGCAAGACTTCTTCGATACAGATTTCCGAACAAACGATGAGGTTTTGCGAAATGCAGTGGAGACGTTCGGCGCGCAGTTTGATCTGCGCGGGGGATTCTTCTCCCGTAACGTAGAGGACTTTTTTGCCGGCCTGTGCCATCCGGCCCATGCTTTGCAGGATGAGGGTGGACTTGCCGATTCCCGGTTCGCCGCCGACAAGAACCAGGGAGCCGGCGACCAGGCCGCCGCCGAGTGTCCGGTCCAGTTCGCCGATGCCGGCGGACAGCCGTTCCACGGCCAAACCGGAAATTTCGGTAATGGGTTGCGCCGCGCCGCCGCCGGAGCGGGCCGCCGAACGCCCCTTCTGGGCGGGAGCGGTCAGGCGTTCCTCGACAAAGCTGTTCCACGCCTCGCATTCCGGACACCGGCCCAGCCATTTCGGCGCCTGGCTACCGCAGGATTGACAGACGAAAACGGAAGTGGGTTTGGCCATGGCATCCGGCGCCGAAAACCTTCCGGCACAACTCAAAACGGTTGATCGTTTGTGGAAAAACTCAAGAGGAGATTGCGGGAACACGGCGGCGAAATCAACCCAAAAACGCGATTTCAACGCGGCGATGAGAGCGACGGCACGGCGGGAACGCCGCCACGCTATCGCGAAGAAGCCGGAATAGCCTTCTCAATTTGCTTTACGTACTTCTTGATCTCGTCG
>JBHHYO010000060.1:0-16775 GCA_046757665.1 Nitrospinales bacterium | reverse complement strand
AAACTTCTTATAGCATGAACAAAATCGTTATAGCAAGGCGCAATCGAGCCGCGCTACAATTCCGGTTCTTTTTTCAATAGGTCTGTTGTAATATATTTAAAACCAGTAGTATTTCGGGAACAAACGATGCTTGACTCCCGCGTCGGAATTTCTTTCCGCCTTATCCTGATAATAATAATCTCCTGTCTCGGGGCCTCCGCCTGCCAGACCGATTCGCCGGCGAAGATCGACGACCCCGCTCTGCTTTTGAAAAAAGGCGCTGAACTGGATAAGGAAAAAAACTATTTCCTGGCAGGGCAGTATTACAAGCGGGTTCTGGACGATTTCCCCGACAGCCGCGAACGGGTGAAGGCGCTCATGTTGCAGGCGGACAACCACATGAAAAGGAAAGAGTACGCCGAGGCAAAACTGGATTATCAACAATTCATCGAACTCTATCCCGCCTGGCCCAATGTGGACCGCGCCCATTTTTATCTGGCCATGACGGATTTCATGATCATCGACAACGCCGCCAGGGATCAAAGCCATACCCGGTCGGCCCTGGAACAATTTGATCGGCTGGTCAAAAACTTCCCCCAAAGCCCCTACCGCCAGCGCGCCGAAGCCAAGGCCCGGGAATGCCGCAACAAACTCGCGGCAAACATTTTGGAGATCGGCAAATATTATTTCCGCACCCGATCCTATCAGTCCGCGATCAACCGCTTTAAAAAACTGCTGAACACTTACCCTAACCAGAAATTTAACGACGAGGCGCTTTTCCTCCTCGCCGAATCCTATCGCAAGGAGCAAAATTTCCGGGAAGCCCGATTGTTTTACAACCAACTGGTGGACCAATATCCCAAAAGCCCTTTCACGCGCGAAGCGCTTCTTCGCCTGAAAAAATCTCGGTAACCATTGAACCAACATGTCCGGCAAAAAAACTCATTCGGCGACCCAATCGCGGCCCAATGCCAAAAAGGCAAAATCCGAAGATTCCAGTTCGGATCCTTTGACCAAGTACCTCAAGGAAATCAGCAAGATCAAACCTCTGACCCGGAGCGAGGAATACCGTCTGTCCCGGCAGATCAAAAGCGGCGATATCGCCGCCCTTCAGGAGCTGGTCAAAAGGAACCTGAAATACGTTGTCACCGTGGCGAACAAATACAAGGGTTGCGGCCTGTCGCTCCAGGACCTGATTGAAGAAGGCAACATCGGCCTGATCCAGGCCGCCAAACGGTTTGACGGCGCCAAGCAAGTCAAGCTCATCACCTACGCCGACTGGTGGATTCGCCAGGCCATCATGCACGCCCTGGCCGAACAGGCGGGCACCGTCAAGCTCCCGGTCAAACAGGCGGGCATGATTTACAAGCTCGGCAGAAAATACGAGGACCTGCGCCAGGTCCTGGACCGGGAACCCACCCGGGAGGAAGTCGCGGAAAAAATGGGGATCAGCCAGGAGCACATCGAAACCATGCTCCGGGCATACCGGGCGCACTTGTCATTGAACACACCCCTCAGCGACAACAAGGAGACGATTTACCTGGACCTCCTGGAAAATCCCAATTACATCCCTTATGATAAGCAGATTTTGCAGACCGCCCTGAAAACCAAAATCAGGGAACTGCTGAAAGACCTGACGCCGCGTGAAGAAACGATTCTGCGTATGCGCTTCGGGTTCGACGGCGAGCCCACCACGCTGGAAGAAATCGGCAAGAAGGTCCGGCTTTCCCGCGAACGGGTCCGGCAAATAGAGGAACGCGCCAAAACAAAGTTACGGCTGAAATCCAAGAGCGGTAGCCTCAGAGATTTGGATTAAGCCGATGGACAATCGAGATCGACCGGGAGGAGCGATGCGGAAATCCGATCGCGGCAACACCAGCCAGGCCCTGTTTTTCTTCGTCCGGCGCCGCCGTGCCCGCGGCCGCCACCCAAACTCCGCGAGCGAACCATGCACGCGGCCATGATGTGGGCGGCGGCTTATTTGTTGGGCGCGATTCCCTGCGGCGTACTCATTGCCCGCGCCAGCAACATCGACATTCGGGAGCACGGTAGCGGCAACATCGGCGCGACCAACGTGGCGCGCACCCTGGGCAAAAAGCAAGGCCTCCTCACCCTCGCCGGCGATTGCGCCAAGGGCCTCATCGCCGCCCTGGCCGCCGAGCGCCTTCTGGACAACCCGACGGCAATCGCCGTCGCGGGCGTTTTCGCCGTGGCCGGCCATCTGTTTTCCATCTTTCTCAAATTCAGGGGAGGAAAAGGCGTCGCCACCGGGCTGGGCGTTTTTATCGTTCTCATGCCCCTGGCCGCCATGGCCTCGATAGCGGTTTTCACCCTGGCCGTGGCGGTCAGCCGATACGTTTCCCTCGGTTCCATCCTGGGCGCGTTATCCCTGCCGCTGTTTGGCGCGTTGTTTGACGCGCCCCTTCCTTATATTTGCGCCGCCGTCGCCGTCGGCCTGTCGATCACCATGAAACACCATGACAACATCCGCAAGCTGTGGGCCGGAACCGAATCCAAACTTCTGGAAAAATAGAATTTGACAAAACACCGGCAGAAAATATAATGATCACATCACGTATGAAAAGACGCGGGAGTAACTCAGTGGTAGAGTGCAACCTTGCCAAGGTTGAAGTCGAGGGTTCGAACCCCTTCTCCCGCTCCAATTTCCCCTTTGACGAACGCAACGCGCGGGTACCGTAGCCAAGTGGTAAGGCAGAGGTCTGCAAAACCTCCATCGGCGGTTCGAATCCGCCCGGTACCTCCAGACCGCCTCCGTCCAATCCCCCGTCCATTGTAGACCTGAACTCGTCAGCGTGCCATGGACTCCCTGAAAACCCTGAAAATCGACCGCCGCCTGTTCTTCCTCGCGTTCCTCCTGGTCGCCGTTTTCCTTCATGCCCGCACGTTTTCTCAGCCGATTATCGACTGGGACGAGGCGGTTTACCTCTACCTGAGCGAGCATATGGACTGGGGATGGGGGCATTACTCCACACAGGGCAGTTTTATCGACAACGCCCTGTCGTCGAGGGTGTACAGCGCCGAGGTCTTTTATCATCCGCCCGTCATCCCCTACCTGATCAAGGTTCTTTCCGTGGCGTTGCCGCAATTTCTGGCCGCGAAACTGTTGAACCTCGTTTTCAGTCTGGCGTCGTTTTACTTCGTTTTTAAAATCGCCAACGCCTTGTCGGATATCCGCGGCGCCGCCATCGCCGTTTCCCTTTGGGCGCTTTGTCCCGTATTCAACCTGGAAAGCAATCTCGTCCATCTGGACTTCCCCATGACTTTTTTTATCCTGGCCGGCGTCTGGTATTTTATCGATTACCGCGAAAACCGGTTTGACCTGAAAAAACTTGTCCTTTCGGGGATGGCTTTCGTTCTGGCAATGCTGACCAAATATACGGGGCCAATTTATGTTTTGATCCCGGTTCTTCTGGTAGCCTGCCAAAATGAGATCCATGGCAAATGGAAGCATGTCGGGCTGTATGCAGGAATCCTCGCACTGGGGTTTGGCTGGTGGGTGTTTGTCTTTTTGAAGTATGGAAGCCTGATGCCGGCGGAATTTGTCGGCCATGTTGAGGGACGGGCCAGGTTCACCTCGCCTTATATTGAAAGCGTCGGGCTCAGGAGCTGGTATCATGTGTGGCTGTACTTTCTCGCCATCTGCCCCCTGTTTGCCTTGTACCTGCATGGAGCGGGCCGCGCCGTTTTAAAAACGAAAAAAACCGTGCGCGCGTTTTACGGCTTGCCGCCGGCTCTCGGAATGCTGATCGCGCTGAACACCGCATCCGTTTTGGCCGTGCTGACTTTCAACGGCGTCAACATCGTAGGCGGCACCAACGATTGGGCCTTGCGCCACAACCTGCCCTTCCTGCCCGTGGTCTATGTGACCCTGGGCTACATCATGACGAATCTGTTTAAAGAAGAAAATCCCCGCCGCAACGCGGGCGTTATCGTATGGGGGTTTTTCACGCTGGTGGTGATGAGTTTTTCCACCTACAACAGCCTCATGGCCGAGGGCAATTTACGGGCCTTGCCGGCGCTTCTGCTGTGGGTGCCGGGTCTTGCGGATTTGTTCCACTAATCGGCGGGGCGGTCGAACAGGGCGCGGACAAAATCGCCGGCGTCGAACGCCTGCAAATCCTCCGGTTGTTCCCCGACCCCGATGAAACGCACGGGCAGGTTGATTTCGCGCGCGATATTGAAAAGGACGCCGCCCTTGCCGGTGCCGTCCAGCTTGGTCATCACCAGCCCGTCAATCTGCATGGCGTCGTGGAAGAGCCGGGCCTGGGAAATGCTGTTTTGCCCGATGCCCGCGTCCAGAACCAGAAGCGTCTCGTGCGGCGCGCCGGGCAAAACTTTTTCGATCACCCGCTTGACCTTTTTCAGTTCCTCCATGAGGTTCAAGTTGGTTTGCAGTCTGCCGGCGGTATCGACGATCACCACGTCCATTTTGCGGGCCACCGCCGCGCGCACGGCATCGAAGGCCACGGCGGAGGGGTCGGCGCCGCTTTTTTGTTTGATGCACGGCGCCCCCACCCGGTCGGCCCAGATTTGCAGTTGTTCCACCGCCGCGGCGCGAAACGTATCCGCCGCCGCCAGCATGACCTGCTTGCCTTCGCCCTTCCATTTCAGCGCCAGTTTGCCGATGGTGGTGGTTTTCCCCGAACCGTTGATGCCCACGACAAGCACCACGGCCGGGCCGGTTTCCGGAATCCGCCGTTCCACCCGCGGCGCTTCCAGAATCCGCGCCAGCAGAGTTTGCAAATGCTCATAAACCCCGTCATTGCCGCGTATCCGGTTGTCGGCCACACCCTTTCGCAGTTCCTCCAGAATCTCCTGGGTGGCGCGAAAACCGACATCGGCGGTCAACAGGGTCTCCTCCAGTTCGTCCCACAATTCCGGCCCGATCTTTGCCTTGCCGCGGACGGCGTTATCGACGCCCGCCGCCAAACTGTGCCGGGTTTTGGACAAACCGGCCCGCAGTCGGCCAAAAAATCCGGAAGGCTTTTCATCCTGCTTCACATCCGCCAAATCGTTCATGATGCCTTTCCGTTATCCTTTAGGGGACCGACCAACCGGTCCGGGAAAAATTTGAGTGTTTCCGGCATTCTCACAAGTTGGCCGTATAATGTCAAGATTCCCCGGCGCCGCGTTTCGGCGCGACCGGATGGCGGAACCATAAAGTTTTAATTGATTTCCGCCGTTAGGAAAACTAGAATTTTTTATTCGAGGCAGACGGTCCGCCCCACGTCAACGGCAAGCGGTTTGCGCCGTTAACACTTGGCCTCCATTGTCCCGGAACCTTTCGCCGTCATCCGTTCAAATACTTCGAGGTGTTTCATGAAAGTCGCGGTTTGCAACTCCGTCGGTATCGATGCCGGCGGCTCCGCCATGATCCACTCGCCAAGCCGCTGGACCAACAGCACAAGGGATTTGAACGTATTCACCTATTATCCCTGGCAGTTGGCCTACTGTTCGAGCATCCTCAAGCGCGACACCGATCACGAAGTCCGCTTTTTCGACGGGTGCCTGAAAAAATGGGACCACCGGACGTTTGTCGACAAGGTGTCGCAATTCGCTCCCGACTACCTTATCATGGACTGCGCCACGCGGACCATCGAGGCGGACGGCAAGTTCGCCCGGGAAATCAAAAACCGCTTTGGAACGAAGTTGATCATCTGCGGCCCACACGCGACCACCTTCCCCGACGAGGTGGGGCAATGGGCCGATTACGTTGTGCGCCGCGAGTACGAATTGACCGTCCGCGACATCCTGCAAGGCAAGGACCCCAACGACATCCTCGGGTTGTATCCCAACCATTTCCAGGAACCGCTGGACGTCAACGAGTTGCCGTTGCCGGAAGACGACGACGTCTCGCGGCTGGATTACGGCATCCCCGGCGAGCCGTCCAGCGAATACCTGGAAATCCAGGCTTACGCCTCGCGGGGTTGCCCGCTGTCGTGTAGCTTTTGCGTATGCGGCAACATCTCCTACGCCCGCCCGAACTGGCGGCCGAGGCGACCGGAAAACGTCATCGCGGAACTGGATTACCTGCGCCAAAAGTACCCTCAAATGGAAGGAATTTTTTTCGACGAGGAAGTGCACAACGGTAGCAAGAAATACATGCTCGAATTGACGAAAGCCATCCGCGCCGCCGGCCACGACGACCTGAAATACGACGTCATGTGCGGCCTGTGGCCCCTGGACGAAGAGGTGCTGGACGCCATGAAAAGCGCCGGCTACTACATGGTGCGCCTCGGCATCGAAACCGCCGAGGACCTCGCCGCCGCCGGCATGGAGCTGGGCGCGAAATTCAATCCCGGCAAGCTCAAACGGTTGTTGCGATACGGCACGCGGATCGGCATCAAGTTTTACGGCACGTTCACCTTCGGCGGCGAAGGCTCCACCGACCGGGGAGACAAGCAAACCATCCGCCTCATCGACGAGCTGATCGACGAAAACCTGCTGTGGCGGTTTCAACTCTCCATCAGCACGCCGCAACCGGGAACCCCGTTTTTCATGCGCGCCAGGGAAAAAGGCTATTTGAAGAATGTGGACTGGAAGCATTTCGACGGCGGCAATTTCTGCGTGGTGGATCAGCCGCAATACCCCGCCGACCAGGTCGAGGCCAACCACCGCACAGCGGAAAAACTTTACGACAAGGCATTCAAAACCCGTTACTTCAGGTCCGCCCAGGGCGCCCTCGATTCCCTGAACCTGGAAGAAGCCTCCGGCGAAATCCTGGTCTTTCGCTGTTCGCGCATGTGGCAGATCAACGGACTGATCGACGCCCTCAAGAAAAAATTTCCGGCGAGCAAAATATCCGTTCTGGGCCAGTCCGCGGTGGCCGCGGAGTTGCAAGCCAACCGCAACGTCCACAACAGCTTCTTTTATGGCGACGGTCACTTCGACGGCAAGGGATTTCCGCGGGACCTTCTGGCCCGGCTTCGCCAGCGGCGGTTTGCGCTCGGCGTGATTCCCTACAACAACATGACCGGAAACGGGTACGGGGAAGTCACCACCCTCGCCCGGCAAATGGGCATCGGCAAACTGGTCGGCATCAATATTCAAAGCAAGATTTTCGAATTATCCAACGGCAACGGGGCCAAGCGTGAAACCGGTTAACATTTTAGTGATCCGCTCCGCGGCACGGGTTTTTTCCCCGACCCTGACCGCCCTCAAGCGGGAATTTCCCGTTTCCAGAATCACCGTGCTGGCGCCGGAGCCGCTCGGGGACGCGCTGTCGCGGGACCCCGAAGTGGATGAAGTTCTACCGTTGAAAGCCGGTCGGCGGATGAGCGTTTTCAGTTACGGCCTGGACAACCTGCGACAGCTCCGCCGGCGAAAATTCGACCTGGCGGTTGCCTTGTACAATATCGAGCGCGGGCTGGGCTACTCCAACATCGACCTGCTGGCCTGGGCGAGCGACGCCGGGCAACTCCGCGGCTACAACTGCAAGGGCGGTTTCGTCAGCCTGTCGGGTTCCGGCATCGCCGGAAAATACCTGCGCGAAAAAATTTCCATACTCTGGATGGCCGCCAATGTCCTGGCGACGGCCGTTTTATTTCTGATGATCACGCTCGGCCTGGCCGGCGAGTGGTGTTTTCGCAAACTGTTCCGCCGCGGTACGCCGCGGCCGCCCGCGGATTGAGGCGCTCCCCCTTGCCATGAAAATCGTTGTCGCCAATTCGGTCGGTGTCGATGCCAACGGCTACCACATGGTGCACGTCCCCTCGCGCTGGTCGCTGGGCGTGAAAAATTTCACCAACTGCGGCTATTACCCCTGGGAACTGGCGTACACCTCCGCGTTGTTGAAGCGCGAGACGCCGTATGAGGTGAAGATGCTCGACGGGGTCCTGAACGCCTGGGACTTCGAGGCTTATTTCTCCCGCCTGGCCGAGGAGCAACCCGACTGGCTGATCATGGAAAGCTCCAGCCGAACCATCGCCGCGGACCTGCGGCTGGCCGCCGCCGTCAAACAGGCATTCGGCACGCGCCTGATTTTTGCCGGACAACACCCGATGGCCGAGCCCGAGGAGGTGCTGAAAACCGCCGACTACGTCTGCCTGGGCGAATACGAATACGCCGTCCTCGACCTCATCCGCGGCAAGGACCCCGGTCACATTGCCGGCGTTTACCCCAACGCGCGGGGCGAGTTGCTGGACATCGACTCCCTGCCCTTTCCGGAGGACGACGACATCCGGCGGCTGGACTATCACGAACCCAACTGCCGTTACCGGCAGGTGCAGATGTACGCCTCGCGGGGTTGCCCGCGCCGGTGCAACTTCTGCGCCGCGGCGACGCTTTATTACGATGAATTGAACTGGCGGCCGCGCAACGTCGCCGACGTGGTGCGGGAAATCGCCGTCCTCAAGGACAAGTATCCGGAAATGGAAGGCGTCTTTTTCGACGAAGAGGTGCACAACATCAAAAAGAAATTCAATATCGCCCTGGCGCGGGCGATCCGCGCCGCCGGACTGCACCACCTGAAATACGAGGCCATGTGCGAATACGCTTCCCTCGACGCAGAGGCGATGGCGGAAATGCGCCGGGCCGGATATTACAAAATCCGCGTCGGCATCGAAACCGCCAGCGACCGCGTCGCCGAAAAAATGACCCTGGGTAAAAAACACGACCTCAATAAACTGCGCGCCATGCTGGCCCGCGGCAAGGACCTCGGCATGATGTTTTACGGCACCATCAGCATCGGCGGCCTGGGGTCCAGCGAAGCGGAAGACGGCAAAACCGTGGACCTGGTTCACGAACTGTCGCGCCGGGGCCTGCTGGACGAAATTCAGGTGTCCATCAACACCCCGCAACCGGGCACGGATTTTTACCGCCACGCCCGGGAGCATTCGCTGTTGAAACCCGGCCTGGAGTGGGAACAATACGACGGCAACGGTCATGTCGTGATCGATTACCCGCACTACAGCGCGGACAGCATTCGCAAAAAGTTTGACGAAGCGCTGGCGGCGTTCGACACCGGCAAGGAACACACGCGCTCCGCCGCGTTTTTTGAGACGGCGCGCCGGGCATTCAGCCGGTTTTCCGGCGAGTCCCGCGTCCTCGTAATGCGTAGCGTCCGGCCCTGGATGATCCACCTCATCCTCGAAGCCCTGGCCGCCCAACGCGGTATAAAAGCGGACCTGCTGGGGCAGAACGCCATCGCCGACGCATTTCAAGACGCACCGGGCATCAACCGAATCTACGCTTATGGCGACGGATTTTTTTCAAGCGAAGCCGTTTCCCCCGGCTTGATGGCGCAACTGCGCGGCAACGCATACGACCTCATTCTCCTGCCCATGGCCAACAACCATCTGGCGGGATACCGGAACGTCCTCGACGCCGCCTGCCTGCTGAACCCCAAACAAATCGTCGGCATCTACCCCGATGGCGAAATCCGGGATTTGACCAGCAATCAACAAATTTAATTTGCAGTGATCCTGGGCGGGTCAGGCGCCGGGCGGCGCGGCGGGGGATTTGCGTTTCAGCAGGATATCCAGAAGATTTTTGTCCCGGCAGGCGGTGACCAGGTCCATCAACCCGTCGTGGTTGAAATCCCCCACGACGATGCCCTGGGGATACTCGTCCACGGCGTGAAAGATGGGGGGATAGGTGAACCTGCCATCGCCCTTGCCCAACACCACCGAAATGGTGTCGTTGGTGGCATTGGACACGGCGAGGTCGGGTTTGCCGTCGCCGGTGAAGTCCGCCACGGCGACGAATTTCGGGAACTCGCCGGCCGCAAAATCCCGGAGACTTTCAAAAACCCCGCCGCCCTTGTTCAGGAACAGGCCGATGATGTGGGTGGAATTGCTTGAGGTGACGAGGTCCATCCGCCCGTCGCCGTTGGCGTCGATGTTGGCGATGGACAAGGGTTGGCCGCCGCCGCGAAAGACCTGGGACGTTTTAAAGCCATTGCTACCCATCCCCCAGATGATTTGCGCGCCAACGTTTCCCGAACCGGCCAGGGCCACGGCAAGGTCCGGTTGATGGTCCCCGTTGTAATCGCCCAGCACCAGCGAGGTCGGTTGTCCGCGAACGGGGATGCTGACCGGCTCCGAAAAGCGTCCCTTGCCCCTTCCCCATAAAATGACGACCTTGTGGTAACGCAGGGTAACGGCCAGGTCCGTGAAACCGTCCTTGTTCAAATCTCCCGCGACCAGGTTGAGAGGAATTTTCCCGGGCTTCAGCAGGACACCGGTATTGCGGAAACTGCCCAGGCCGTTGTTCAGAAACACCTGGATATTCTGGTCCCGGTAATTCAGCTCCGCCAGGTCGGGCAAACCGTCGCCGTTGAAATCGCCCGTCACAATGCAAATGGGCTGGTCGCCGGTGCGGAAGACAACCTGCTTGCGGAAGGCGCCGTCTCCCTGGCCCTTGTAAAACGAAAACGTGTTGTCGCCGCTGTTGGTGACCACCAGGTCCAAATTCCCGTCGCCGTTGAAATCCTCGGTGATCAGGAAGGAAGGCTCGGCCCCGGTATCCAGAACCCCGGCCACGCTGAAAACCGGCGGCATCGGTTTTTGGGAAGCGCCGGGAGGACAACCCAGCATGAAGCCGGCCGCAATGAGAAGAAGAAAATATTTTTTCATGCAAAAAAACGAAAGCGGCGCGGGCCGTTTGGCCCGGCGCGTTTTAATCGGATACCTGTGAGGCTATCACACGGGCAAACGCAACTCAACCGCCGACCGGTTGCCGCCGGCCCGGCGGCTCATAGTTTTCTCAGGATGAAGCGCCGAACCAGTTCGCCGAGCATCCGCATTCCCAGGCGGACGGAAGCGGTCTCCTTGAAAATCTGTTTGTACGGTTTATGTCCGGAAACGCAGTTGAACAGGCACGCCATGAACACGGGGTCATCCTCCGCGATTTTCAACAGATGGTCCATGAATTGAAAGCGGGAGGCGAGGTTTGTCATCAGCCGCAACACCCGGCCAAACGGCAGGTCGCCGGTCAATTCCGCGCAATCCTCGGCGTAGCGCTCAAAAGCCGATTTTGAAACGCCATGGTTCATGATCGTCCGCGCCGCGAAAACGCCCGTCAGGCAAGCCGAATTGATGCCCTTTCCCTTGAAGGGGCGGATCAGCCCGGCGGCATCGCCGATGGTGACGTAGCGGTCGCCGTACAAATGTTTCGCGGGGGCGATCGGAAATTTCCCCTTGAAATAATTCAACGACCTGGTCTGCCGCGTATGCGGCGGCAGAAACCCCTGGACCTGGGACGAGCGCAGAAAGTCCAGCATAACGCGGGAAGTCACATGCCGCCCGGCGACGTTGACCGACAGATGATCGTCTTTCGGCGTCACGGCGCCAAACTCCAGCCCCGGATGCGACAGCAAAAAAGCGTGGATGGTCGGCCCCATGGCCCGCAAGAAATCCTCGCCGGGGCTGAGCCGGGTGATGATGGTGTTCAGGAAATCCGGCTGGCGGTACGGCGTGGCCTGCTCAAAAATTTTACACGACCCGTCGTCCAGGCCAAACGCGCCGACCACCACCGCGGCGTGGCAATTCTCTCCTTCGCTGTAAACAATGACCTCGTCGTCGGAAATTTCTATCCCCGTGGCCCGGCTGTGGAGCACGACCGCGCCGGTTTTTTTCGCCTGTTCGATCATGAAGGCGTCGAATTTGGAGCGGTTGACCGCAAACGTCTTTCCCGATTCGTTGCCGTCGAGGTTCACGCTCAAGCGGTCGGAGTGCAGGCAATAGCCCTTGATTTCCCTGAGCACAATGTTCGCCGGCAGGCTGAGGTTCAGTTTTTCCCCGAGGATGGTTTCCAGCGGCGGGGAGAGGACGCCGATGCACTGGTTGAAATGGCGGTGTTCGCCGAATTTTTTTTGTTCGAGGATCACCACATGGATTTCCTTGCCCAGCCGCGCCGCCTCGTTTTTCAGGGCGATGGCGCAACTCGCGCCTCCGGGCCCGCCGCCGAGAATGCAAACGGTATCTTCGTTCCGCAACGGTTTGAGGTCCGTTTTCATTTCAGAACCGGTTCTTCGCAAGCATTGGCCGTCACGGCTTCCTCGTAGAAATGCGCTTGCATATTTTTAAAAATGTAGGCGTGAAATTTGGCAAGGAAAAACCAGTAAATATATCCCAAAAACGGCGTGGGAATAAAATGCGCCTTGATGGTCAGCCGGGTCACGCGGCAGGACACGGGGTGCAACTCGAATTGCAACCAGGCCAGACCCGGCGCAATCAACTCGCCTCTCAACAACAATTCCTTGTTGGGTTCCAGTTTTTCGACGCGCCAGAAGTCTACGGAATCGCCAATGCGCAAGTGATGCGGGTCCCGGCGGCCCCGTTGAATACCGATGCCCCCGAACAACCTGTCGATGAATCCGCGGATTCTCCACAGGGAAGTGCCCTTGAACCAGCCGTTCTTTCCGCCGATCCGGCAAATGGAGGGGAAAATCTTGTCCGGCGTGGCGGGGATCTCGATCGAATGTTCATCGATGAGAAAATCCGCCGACTCGTGTTCGCAGAGGAGCATCAGGTCGGTCATACCCTCCGGAGGCACATCGCTCCAGCGGGAATACACCTGGAACTTGTTTTCCTTCTCAAGAGCGCGTTGCACCGCCTCGTCAAACCCCAGCGGCTCGAAGGGGAGATATTTTTTGATGGCGTCATCCTCGCAAACCACGTCGTTTCTCAAACCGGCGAGCAGGAGGGAAATGATATTGACCGGAACCGAGATGAAAAAATGCAGCCAGTGGGCATACACCTTGCAACACGTTCCCACGGGACATGGTATCCAGGAAACGATAAACAGGCGGACCGGTTTTCCCAGTATTTTGGCGAAACGGAGGATCAGGTTTTTGTAGGTGAACACATCCTTGCCGCCGATGGGATACCCCCCGCCCGCCAGGTCCTCCACTTCCATGGCCCCGACAAGGTATTTGACGACGTCGCGAATCGCGATCGGCTGGCACCGGGAATTAAATTCCCGCAAAAAGGGAATCCAGCGGTTGTTCAAGATCATCGACTTGAGCAATTCGTAGGAGGCGCTCCCGGCGCCGATGATAATGGCGGCCCGCAGGCGGATGACCGGAACGCCGGCGGCGGCCAGGATGTGCCCCACTTCCTGGCGACTGCGTAAATGCGGCGACAAGTCCGGGTGGGTCTCGCCCAGCCCGCCCAGATAAATAATTTTCCTGACCCCCGCCTCTTTCGCCAGTTCCGCGAAATTTTTGGCGGCCACATTATCCATTTCTGAAAACCGGCTGGTTTTCAGTCTCATGCTGTGAATCAGATAATAGGCGACTTCGATGCCCTGCAACGCGGCCCGCAGTTCGTCCCTGTTCAGGCTGTCCGCGAAAACCGATTCGATTCTCGGATGAGTGAGATGGGAAGGCGCCCGCCGACTGCGAAACATGCACCGCACCTGATAGCCGCGAAACGCCAGCTCGGGGATCAGGCGGCGGGCCACGTAGCCGCTGGCGCCGGTCACCAGAACCCTTGTGCCGGGCGGCAGGGGAGTGGTGGTGAGGTCGTCACAATAATGGTAATTCACCTGTTCGGGATTCATAGAACAAATATGACCCCCGGCGGATGATTTATCAACCCGTTCACACCGGTTGCTTCAGTGACGAAAAGAACGGGTTGTGCCGTTTTTCCTGACCGACGGTGGTGGCGGGTCCGTGCGCCGGGTACAACGCCGTGGCGTCCGGCAGGGTGAGCAGTTTGTCGACCACGGCATTGAACAGCGCCGGAAACGAAACATTGGCCCGGCCCATGGAACCCGCGAAAATCGCGTCGCCGCTGACCACCGAATTGTTGATCCGGTAACACACGCCGCCGGCAGTGTGTCCGGGAGTCGCAATGACCCGGATGCGTAACCGGCCCAGGGGAATGCAGTCGCCATCTTTCACCAGGCGCAGGTCGCGGCTACCCGGCGGCCACGGCTCGGCCCGGTCAACCCACGTTGGGCAGTTGAATTCGGCATCCAGTCGGTGCAGTCCGCCGGCGTGGTCGGCATGAGTGTGGGTCAAAAGAATTTTGCGCGGCGTCACGCCCAATTCCCCGGCCTTGCGGATGACCGCCTCGGGGTTGCCGCCGGTATCGATGGCCGCCGCCTCCCGCGTCTGCTTGCAGATCAGCAGATAACACTTGACCGGATACATCCCCATAAAAACCCGGAGGCAAACGAGGTCGAAATCCGGGTCCGGTTCGGGCGGGGCGGGCATATAGGTTTTCCGGGCGACTTCGATAAGTGCCGGTCCGTGCAGGTTCAGCGCATCGGCGATGCGGGTGATCCGGGCATTGTCGGGGATCAGGTCGCAGTTTTCGATGCGGTCGATATCCGCCACCGCAACGCCGCAGGCCCGCGCCAGGTCCTGCTGTGACCAGGACCTGCCGGCCCGCGCCTTTTGCACCACATCGCCCAGTTCGTCTTCCAGTTCGGTATCCACGCAACCCTCCCGGCGCTTGCCGATCAACCCCCATTAAACCACGCTTTGCGGAAAATTCCCAGATCGGACGCAGGCAAAAAAAACTCGTCCCACCGCCAAGCGGTGGGACGAGCCGTTACTGTTTGCAGAATGAGAATTTAAATACCAATTCTCGCCGCCAGGGGATGTTCGGAAACAGGCGTCAGATGATCCATGTTGATCATTTCCAACGTTTGTCCGCTGTCCGCCAGCAGTTTTTTCAAGTTTTCCAGAGCGGTCATGACCGAATGATCCATCAGCTTTACTTCGTTAAAATCAAGGGTAATCGTCTTGATCTTATCCTTGTCGAGTTTCAGGATGTAACCCTTGATGCCGAGGTAATTCGAGAAAATGGCCGACTCCCGGATTTTGATAAGTTCCCTGTCCCCGGACGTGGAGCACTCGATCTCGGGTTTAAAGGCGTTGAGGACGGGGGTACCGAAGTACAAGTGAATGATCAGCTTGGCGATAATCCCCACCGCAACCCCGATCAACAAATCGGAGCAGAGGACGGCGATCATGGTCAGGACGAAAAGGAACAATTGCGCCTTGCCGATTTCGAGAACGTGCGCGAATTCCTTCGGCGCCGCCAGTTTGAATCCGACGGTGATCAATATCCCGGCCAAAGCCGCGTTGGGAATCATGTCGATTACCGGTTTGCCGACCAGCAGGAAAACCAGCAAAAAGGTGCCGTGCCAGAAATTGGACCACTGCGTTACGGCGCCGTTGCTGACGTTGGCGGAACTACGCACGATTTCGGAGATCATCGGTATGCCGCCGATGCAGGATACTACGAGCGATCCCGCGCCATTGGAGAACAGACCCTTGTTTAAATCCGTCCTTCTTTGGTAGGGGTCCAGCGTATCGACGGCCACCTCGCTGAGCATGGATTCGATGGTGGTGACGAGGGCGATAGTCAAAACCGCGGCCCAGAACGCGCCTGTGGCTATTTTATCGAATTTTGGAAAGACGACGCCCGCCATGATACTGGACGGCAACTGCACCAAATAGGGCTGTAAAAACTCCTCGCCGTTAAAGGTGTATTTCCCCGGCGTTGCCAGGTCCAGAGCCTTGCCCAGGGGAATGGTCACCACAAGCACCCACATGGGCGCGGGGACTGCCTTGAAAGCCTTGATGGGTACGAAGGGATGGATGATGATGATGGCAATGGCGGCCGCGGCAACCATGGCGACGTTCGGAACCATGTGGGAAAACGCGCTGGGTATATGCACAAAATCGCCGATCAACCCGTGATGCGTTCCGCCATGATGTTTCCACTCGGCGATTTCCTTCAGGAGCAGGCCCTTGACGCCCACGGCCACGAAAAACTGCTTGACCATAATGATGACGCCGATGCCGGCCAGCATCCCGTGAATAACGGCCGACGGGAAAAAATCTCCCAGTTTACCTGCCTTGAATATTCCAAATGCCATAATGATGATACTGCCGACCACCATGGCGCCCAGGGCGTGCGGGTAACCGGCGGCGTAGTTGGCGCAGGCCATGTCGGCGGTGCAGGCGGGGTCCGGGGCGGAGCCGCCCAACGAGTCCACCGCGCCCAGGTTGACGACAATCAGCCCGGCGGCGGGGCCGCTGATGATCACATGCGCCCCGGCAATGCGCGAGGCCAGGATTCCCCCAACGATAGCGGTAAAAAGCCCCGCTATGGGGGGCAGGTTTGCCGCGGCGGCAATGCCCAGGCAAAGCGGCAACGCGATCAGCGAGATTATCGCGCCGGACACAAAATCTTCCTTGAAATGGGCCGTCAGCGCGGCCATTCCCGTTTTCTGCGGCTCTAAATCTGGTTTGGGTACATCTGGTGCGCTACTCATGGTCGAATCGCCTCTCCTTTTTGACAGGGTGCATTTTTCCCGGATATGATCTAATAAGAAACAATCCGTTCCGGAATTTTGTTGTCGCTTACAGGGAACGTACGCGAAAATGCTTTTTGTACGGAGGGGTGGACTTATGCCGGCCCGGCCTGAGTCTATCTCCCAAAGCGGCCAGGCCACCGGCTGTTAAACAAAATCAGCCCGGGGGATATTTTCCTACCCCCCAATAAGAAAACACCCTACCGAGCGGACATGGTACCCTACTTGATGAAGGATAAAAAATCAAGTCATTAAATGCGCCATATCATTAAATTTGTCGAATCATTTGGGCTGGGCCAACCCTGGTGGCGAGGCAAGTTTTCCCGCCTGCCGACGGAGGACGCGCAACTATTTCTAACTTCTTGGATTAAGTGGAGAAAGGACTATTTTGTTTGCGGGGCAACTGAAATTACGTTATCATTAATTACATTATTATTAATAAAGCATCACTACTGTCCGGGGAAATTCATAACTTCGTGCTTACAGCCCTTTTATAAAAA
>JBHHYO010000059.1:0-16875 GCA_046757665.1 Nitrospinales bacterium | reverse complement strand
TATCAGCAGGATAAGAATTTCTAAAAATCATGAGTTTTTCAGCAACCTGATAGAGAATAGGATCGATTTTCTGCGGCATAAAAGTACGAACAACAATTTCCAACAATAGAAAAACAAGTAAAATGCTTGCAACCCAATAGATTGGGGTCTTAAAAAATTTCAAGTACATGCCTTGATCAGAGAGGGCTTGTCCCATCCACAATTGGAGGTTAGAGGGGGCGGCAGTTCCCCAGCCCGGTTTTTTAGCAAAATCGGGTTGAGAACTTTTCCGGAACCTACACGTGTTTGACGGGGTAGATGACGTATAGCATCAAGTAGGTGAGTGTGCTGGTGACCAGAAGCAGGGCATAAATAATCATGGTCCCCCGGCCCAGCAGGCGGTGCCGCCGGGCGCCGTCCGGAGCCCATTTCTCGATGAGCTTTTCGATGCCGACGACCAGGGCAATGACGCCGAATATGATGGCCCACGCCAGGCTGGTTTGCCACGAGGCATGGCGGACGAAAATTAAAACCATCTGGTTGACGGCCCAAAACGCGAACAGCGTCCACATGACGGTCCGGAAGGTTTTGGGCCGCATCTTAAGCTCCCCCTCCGTCAGGGTGTAAACGCCGTCCGTTTTCCGGCTGGCGCGAAATCCCTCGATGGTCATGTAAAAAGCCATGATGAGCCCCAGCGTCACCAGCACCAGATGGGCTGTCAGGATGGGCATGAAAACGTTGGCGTAAACCTCCTCGGGCCCGCCGAATCCCTCCTTGCCTTGCAATACCAGAACGCCGAGCTGGCGAAACCAGTAATACGTGACAAAGTACGCCACCATGGAGACCATGGAAATGAAGATCAGGTTGTGGTGCCGGGTGCCCTGCCCCCTTTTGGCCAGCCGCCAGGAAAGCATAAACAACACCGTGAAAACGACGGCGAGCAGATAACTGACATCCGCGCCGACGGTTCCCGATTCAACCAAAAAACCCGGTTTTGCAAGTTGTTCTTTCATCTGCCTTCGATGGCGCGCAGGGGGAGGAGTCCGGTCCTTATTCGCTTTTCCCCAGCAACAGGGTCCCGCCGTAAAATTCAACCATGCCCAATACGGACATGTACAGCAACCATGTCATGCTCGCCGCGGTGAAGAATTTGAGAACCACCCAGGTCATCGTCAAAAAACCCAGCGCCTGCAAGGCGCGGCCCAAAAAATATCTGATGGGATTCATGAAAAATCCTGGCCGGCTTCAATTGCGCACTTGTTTGTTGGCGTTGATCAGGTTGTCGATATGTTTCTCGCACGCTTTCTTGATGGTTTCCCGAACGATGACCAGGGTCAGCTTCCCCGGAATGGTGAGGATCCCCGGAGCGTCGGGAATGGGTTCCTTGTAGGAGCCTTTCGCGAACTGCTCATACCGCCTCATGACCTCTTTGTCGTCGAACAGTTGGTTCAGGGGATATTGGTAAAGAAGTTTCACATAGTCTCTTTCTTTTTCCGTGTCTTTTTTGGAATCCCATACGATGTTTTCCATTTTGATGGAAACGGGCTTGTTCTTGTCTTTATTGACGATCTTTTTGATTTCGGAGAAATAGGCTTTC
Organism: Nitrospinales bacterium; assembly: GCA_046757665.1. GTDB lineage: Bacteria > Nitrospinota > Nitrospinia > Nitrospinales > JAJDAT01 > JBHHYO01. Next base: position 15,299 of record JBHHYO010000059.1, on the reverse strand, counting down.
ATCGCCGCGGGATTTTTGATTTCGTCCTGGGGGATTTTACAGCTGATTTCAAATTCGATCATGCCGTCCTTCAGCACCGGCCGGCCGATCTCGTAGGTGACGTTTTGATAATTGAACCGGCGGCCTTTTTTGGGTTTGTATTTTTGCTGAAGTTCCTCCACCAGGCTATTCAAGCCATCTCCCGCAAACTGGTTGAACAGCATTCCCTTTAATGTTCCCATGCATCCTCCTTGAAATCGAAAAGCGGTTTTAACGTATTGGCAGGGTTACTGAAAAAGTCGGTTGTCTTGTCATTTTGAGTCTGTCGAAGGCCGAAGGTGCCCATCAGGGCGGCGACAGGTTTCGATTGCCTGTTGTTGCAACGAAGCGCTAGGAACCCGGCGTTTTCGAAAAACGGTTGTCGCCGTTTTCCTGGAAAACGTACCGCATCCTGATGCACCCCGTTTCCCGGTTTTCGCAATAAAAACTCAGAAACTGCACCTTGGCGTATTTGCCCTTGGCGGTTCGAACGGCAAACACATTCTTTTTGGCCGTCAGCTTATGGGTAATATAATTATACTTATACCATTTTTTCAGAACTTTATTTTCGGTTTCCGTCCGCGTTGCGGAATCCGCGGTGTACTCGGCCGCTGGAGCTTCCGCCAGCGTATCGAAATCGACGGTACCCAAATCATTGGCCCCGGCGGAGCCGAACCGGTTGGTGGCGCCGCCGTTGGTGATCACTTTGCCCCTGCGGAAAGCCAGGTCCCATTCCAGGGAACTCGGATCATGAATATCAACCACGGAGCCCCGGGAAAAATCGAAATACACCCAGTCGTCTTCCGACGAAGCGTTGATCAAAACGCTTTTGGGCGCCAGCAGATTCGCAACATAAACCGCCGGCACGGGGTTGTTTTGAAGCGTTTTGTCGATCCGGCCCTTTTTCGGCAGGTTGACGCTGGGCGACGAGAAAAAGTCGCCGACCTCCAGAACTTTCAGAGGAACCCAGAAAATGCCGATCAGGAAAATGGTGACGCACAAATTGAGCAGAAAAATATTGCGCCACAACCGTTTCTTTTTCAGCGCGGCGGTTGCATCGGGATCGATTTTCCGCGAAAAGGTATCCAAGGGTATTCCTGTCAATAAACAATCAATCCGTGGAATGGGCGTTTTTGTGGAAATCTTTTAAGACCGTCCTCATGGCGAACCGGGAAAACTCTTCCTTGTTCAGCCAGCGGCCCTTGTATTTTATCAAATCGCGGAAGTTCTGGTGTTGCGACCCGATAAACCGCGCCCCCCAGATGACCTTGCCCTGCGGGGTGACCAGGTAGGCGCCAAAAGCAACCCCGCTGGCAATGCTGTGCCGCAACTGGCCGCGGCGGTCGATGTAGGTGTCAACGAATTTGGTGACCGCTCCGGTCAGGATCGCTTCCGAACCTTCGCTCGGCGACGGCGCCACGACCGTATTCGGAAGCGGCTCTGTCAAATCGCCGGCCGCCTCCGTACCCGTCGCGGCCAACACGGCCTTCGCTTCCGAGGTTTTCAACAGAATGTCCTCGGACTGAAAGGGATCGACCACCTGGTAACGGCCGGAGTCCTGCAATTCCCGGTACGCTTGCGACGTCATGATGAGTCCCGCGCTGGCATCCCGGTTGGGGCCGGTGGTTTTGTTTTGAAACGGTTCGATGGTAATCTTTCTGACTTTACTGAATTCGACCGGATCGAATATTTCACTGCGCACGGAGTCGCGCGACTTCAAGGCCAGCAACCGCCGGTACGGCGGCATGAAATCCACCGGCCCGGCAACGTGTTGCACCTTATCCGGAAACGGAAGTTGCTCCATGGCCTCATCCGCGATGAGAGGATTCAGGGAGCGATGAAGAATCGGCGGCGCATCGAAATCCGGGAAAAAATTCGGCGGATGGATCTCCCCCTGATGTTTTGCCAGGGCATTTTCCACCGGGAACTGTTCCGAAACCCGTTGCGTTTGACAGGAAACCAGGAAAAGGGCCAAAAACATGCCAAAGATCAAAAACGCGCGAGCGACCATGATGGATTTTCCCGATTCGCTTCGTTTTAAATAGGCAAATCGAGCTCTCAAAGGTTAAACTGGCTTCAACTAAGTTATTGAAATTATAACATGGCACAGGTTGAATTCAAACGGTTTTGCTTTGCGGGCCGCCATTAAGGGCCGTTTTGGCCCGGCAAGCCGGGCCAACCTGTACCGTGCCGGTTCGGACGCCAGGCGTTGCCGCGCCGCATGGAAACCATCATGAACGCACCTCTAAACCGCGCCGTCGAATGGGTTTCGGCAGACTATCAGCCCCTGGTTCTGGGCGGGCTGGTTCTGCTTTCGCTGGCGGTGTTTTTTGCCGCCGCCTGGCCCAAATACAAAGTCCTCCGCCTTTCAGCCGCCGACGCAACCCGGTTCGGCAATCCCCTGAAACGGCTGGGACACGTCTTGCGAATCGTCTTCGCGCAATCGAAACTCCTCAAACGAGCCGGGCCGGGGTGGATGCACGCCCTCATTTTCTGGGGATTCTGCATCCTGTTACTGCGCGCCGCGCAGTTTTTCGCCATCGGCTTTTTCCCCGGCTTGCCGTTCCGCTCCCTGGGCGTGGTCTGGGACGCTTACATTTTCGTCAAGGATATTTTTGTTCTGCTGGTGACCGGCGCGGTGCTGTACGCCTTGTACCGGCGGCTGGCCGCCCGGCCGCCACGGCTGACGCTTTCCGGCGAGGGCCTGCTCATCCTGGCGCTGATTCTCCTGATCATGATAACCGACGCCCTGTTTGAAGCGGCGTTTTTCGAGCTGTATCCCGGCACTGCCTCCCTCTGGTCGCCGGTGGGCTATTTCACCGCCAAGGCGGTTTTCAACAATTGCCCGATTGCCGCGGTCCAGGGCTGGCACAACTTCGCCTATTGGGGACACGTCACCGCCATCCTCGTTTTCATCGACTTACTACCGCGCTCGAAACATTTTCATATCGTCACCTCGTTTGCCAACGTCTATTTCGCCAACGTCTCCGGTCATGCCGAACCCCCGGCACGGCTCGACTTCGAGGATGAGTCGCAAGAGACGTTCGGCGTCACCCGCATCGAGGAGTTTTCCTGGAAAGGCTTGCTGGACCTGCACACCTGCACGGAATGCGGCCGGTGCGACCTGGTCTGCCCGGCGCTGAACAGCGGCAAGCCGCTGTCGCCGAAAGAGTTCACCGTCGCCCTGCGCGGCCACCTGAACCAGGTGACGCCGGACTTGCTGGGCGGCGGCGAAACCCCGCGCCCCGCCCTCGCCGGAGACGTCATCGCCGACGAAACCGTCTGGTCCTGCACCACCTGCGGCGCCTGCGAGGAAGAGTGCCCCCTCGAAATCCAGTACGTCAACAAGATGATCGACCTGCGCCGCGGACTGGTGATGATGGACTCGCGTTTCCCGCGCGAGTTGAACCGGGCGTTCAAGTCGCTGGAAACCAACGGCAACCCCTGGGGATTCGGACGCGACAGCCGGGCCGACTGGGCGGCGGAACTCGGCGTCCGCCTGTGGGACAAGGCCCAGCCGACGGAATACCTCTATTTCGTCGGTTGCAACGGCTCGTTCGACAACCGCGGCAAGCAAGTCGCCACCGCCGTCGTGAAACTCCTGCAAACCGCCGGGGTCGATTTCTCCATCCTCGGCAAGGCGGAAGGTTGCACCGGCGACCCGGCGCGGCGCGCCGGCAACGAATACCTCTTCGACATGCTCGCCGCGCAAAACGCCGCGACGTTCCGCGAAAACGGCGTGACCAAAGTCGTCACCCACTGCCCGCACTGTTTCAACGCCCTGAAAAACGAGTACCCGGCCTTCGGCGCCCGGCTGGATGTCTTTCATCACTCCGAGTTGCTGGGCCGCCTGATCGCCGAGGGCAAAATCGCGCCCGGCGGGACGTCCCCGGAGAAAGTCGTGTACCACGACTCCTGTTACCTGGGGCGACACAACAAACTCTACGACGCGCCGCGCGCCGTCATCGCCGCCGGCGGGCAGGCCGCCCGCGAGCCGGAAAACAGCCGCGAACGCGGCGCCTGCTGTGGCGCCGGCGGGGCGCGCTTCCTCCTCGAGGAAAACACCGGCGTCAAAATGAGTCATAACCGCATCGACGAACTCATGCAGACCAACCCCGACACCATCGCCGTCTCCTGCCCCTTCTGCGTGCTCATGCTGGAAGACGCCGTCAAGAGCAAAAACCTGCCCGTCAAGGTCAAGGACATCTCCGAACTGCTGAGCCGGGGAGAGACCACCGGTTAACCCGCCCGGTTCACATCCCCGGCGCAACGGAAGCCGATGAAGTTGAACTCCTGGTCCGGGTCCATGTAGTTGCGGAACCACGTCGGACTGGTTTTGATATTCAGGTGAGTCTGGATGAGGCCGCCGCGGATGACTTTGAGTGTTTCCCGCCGCTCCGCCGGCATTCCGTCATAATCGTACCAGTCCGCCACCCACTCCCAAACGTTATAACCCATGCCGTAAACGCCGTAAGGGCTGACCCAGCCGTCGCGCTTGTCCACCGGTTCCGGGATGAACCCGGAAAAGCCGTCGTTCGGGTGGCGGAAAAAGATGCGCCAGGGCCATTTTCTGCCGTCGGCGCCGCGCGCCGCTTTTTCCCATTCCGCCTCCGTCGGCAGTCGCCTGCCCTTTGACCGGCAATAGGCCTCGGCGTCATGGTAAGTGACGTGGCTGACCGGATAGTGGGCCGTTTGCGGCGAAAAGGCGTAGTCGGAACGGAAGGCGTGGTATTGCTCGCGGGTGGTTTCGTAACGGTCGATGAGATAGGCGCCGAGCCGCACCGTCTTGCCGCCCCGCGTTCGCCGGTCCCCCGGACTGCCCATGATGAATTCTCCGGCGGGGATATAAACCATGTCCGGCGGCACGGTGACGTTTTTCGGCACGTGGACGGGAATCTGCTCGACGGCGGGTTCGGAGCAGGCGCTCAACAGGACGATCAGGAGAAAACACAGCGGCCGTCCGGCATGAGGGCTCATGTGGGTCGTTTGTCGAAAAAATGAAACACTTCGCCGCCGTTGATGGGTAGCGGTTTTTTGTTGAAGTCCAGGGGATGGTCGATGCCCGGCTGAATCGTACCGTCAACGGAGTAGGGGCCGAAGCGCGCCCAGTAATTCTGTTTTCGGGAGTCGATAAAGTCGATGCGCGTAATGTACTTGATGTTTTTGTAACCGTACTTGAACGGAGCGATCAGGCGCAGTGGAAACCCGTGCTCCGGGCTCAGGGGTTTGCCGTCCATGCGAAGCGCCAGCAGTACCCGCGACTTCAGCAGTTCCTTCAAGGTATAGCTTTCGTAATAGGAGTCCGCGGATTGCAGGTAAACGTACCTGGCGGCGGGCCGGGGCCGGACTTTCTCGATCAGCTCCGCCAGCGGGAATCCCTCCCAGCGTGCCTTGGCGGACCAGCATTCGACGCATTTCAGGCGCGACACCTGCGACACGCGCTTGAACTGGAACAGGTCTTCGTAGGTCAAGGCAATCGGATGCTCCACCAGGCCGCCGACTTGCAGGCTCCAGCGTTCGATATCGACGCCCAGAAAGGGGTTGGCGCTACGGATGAAAAATCCCGGCGTGTCCCGGTTCTGGATATAGTTTTTCGGGATGTTCTCGTTTTTGCCGAAATCGACGGTGCCGAACGCCTTGCCCCTGAACAGGAAGCCCAGGGCGCCGGACAGGGCCATGGCGGTGAAACCCAGGAACCTTCTCCGATCGACGCTGAATTGGCGAAGCAAGCGATTCATGGTATTGGAGGCTTGGGCGCGCCCCGTTTTCATTTTATTTGTCGCGCAGTCCGAGGACGTCCTGCATGTCGTACAGTCCCGGCGACTGGCTGACGATCCATTGCGCCGCGGCGACGGCGCCGCGGGCGAAGGTTTCGCGGCTTTGGGCGCGGTGGGCGATTTCCAGGGTCTCGCCCATGCCGCCGAACAACACGCGGTGTTCGCCGACGATGTCGCCGGCGCGCAGGGTGTGGATGCCGATTTCCTTGGGGCCGCGGCCCGGGCTCATGCCCTTGCGTCCGTAGACGCCGTCCTTTTCGAGGTCGCGGCCCAGGGCCTCGGCGGCGATCTCCGCCAGCCGGGCGGCGGTGCCGCTGGGCGCGTCTTTCTTGAATTTGTGGTGCGCCTCGACGATTTCGACGTCGTAGGCGTCTCCCAGAACCTTCGCCATTTCTCCCACCATTTTGAACAACACGTTGACGCCGATGCTCATGTTGGGCGCCAGGACACAGCGAATGGCCCGCGCCGCCTGGCGGATCTCGTCCTTTTGCGCGGCGGAAAATCCGGTGGTTCCCACCACCAGGGCCTTTTGGTTTTTGACGGCGGAGCGCAGGGTCGCCATGCTGGAATCGGGCGTGGTGAAGTCGATGGCCACGTCGCAGACAGCCATGGCCGCGTCCAGCGACTCGCCGAGGATCACATTCTTTTTGCCGATGCCCGCCAGGTCGCCGACGTCGGCGCCGAGGGCGGGGTTGCCCGCGTACTCCGTCGCCGCGCAAACCTCGGCATCCGGCGCGTCCTCGATGCAGGCGGCGATGGTGCGCCCCATTCTGCCCGCCGCGCCGATGATCAAAATTTTAATCAAGGTGTCTCCTCCCGGCTCCGCGGTTCCGCCCGGTCAGCCGATCAGCGAATAGTCGGTCAAGGTCGATTTCAGGCTTTCCAGGTGATCGGCGGAAAGCGGCGACAGGGGCGGCCGCAGTTCCGGGGAGACTTTTCCCATCAGCCACAGCGCCGTCTTGACCGGAATCGGATTGGTTTCGATGAACATGGCGTTGTTGAGTTTCATGAGGCGGTAATGCAGGCGGCGCGCCTCGTCCATTTCGTTGTTCGCCGCCCGGTCGCAAAGCGCCGCCATCTGTTCCGGAACCACGTTGGCGGTGACGGAGATCACGCCCTTGCCACCGATGGCCAGGATGGGCAACAGCAACTGGTCGTCGCCCGACAACACGGTGAAGCCGTCGCCGCACGTCGAGATGATCTCGCCGATCTGTTGCAAGTTGCCGGACGCTTCCTTGATGCCGACGATGTTCTTGACTTCCGCCAGGCGTTGCACCGTTTGCGGCAACATGTTGACGGAGGTTCTGCCCGGCACGTTGTACAGGATGATGGGCAGGTCCGTTTCCCCGGCGACGGCGGTGAAATGTTCGTAAAGCCCCTGTTGCGTGGGTTTGTTGTAATAGGGAGTGATCAGCAGGCAACCGTCGGCTCCGGCCTGTTGCGCGCCCCGGGTCAGTTGCGCCGCTTCCCGCGTGGAATTGGAGCCCGTCCCCGCCAGCACGGGAACCTTTCCCTTGCAGGCGTCCACGGTGATGGCGATGACGTCCATGTGTTCCTGGTGGTCCAGGGTGGCCGACTCGCCGGTGGTGCCGCAGGGCACGATGCCGCGGGTGCCGTGGGCGATGTGAAACTCGATCAACCCCCGCAGGGCGGCTTCGTCGACTTTTCCATCCTTCAACGGCGTGACGATGGCGACCAGGGAGCCCTTAAACATGGAAACCTCCCGCAGACGGGGGCTGGGGGACAACGCGGTTACAGTTCAACGATCACGCCCTCGAATGTGGTTTTGGTCATGCCCTCCAGGAATACGTCGCCGAACGATCCGTTGGCGGGGTTTTGGAAATGCACGGTGAGGGATTCTCCGCCGCGGGTTTCGACGCGGATAGGCGGTTCGACCTTGTGTCGGCGCGCCGCCAGCAGGGCCGCCGCCACGGCGCCGGTGCCGCACGCCAGGGTTTCCCCCTCGACGCCGCGCTCGTAGGTGCGGATTCTCAGGGAGTGCGGGTCGAGCACCTGCACCCAGTTCACGTTGGTGCCGGCGGGGGCGAACGCCTCGTGAAAACGAATGCCCCGGCCGATGCGCGGAATGTCTTCCCGGCTGACGTCATCGGAATAAATGACGGCGTGCGGCACTCCCGTGTCGAGCGCGTCCACAAGGCAGGAGGCGTCCTCCAGCTTGATCTCCATATCCTGCCGTGGCCGGCGCGGCGTGGAGAGCTTGACCTTGACGCTGGGGCCGTCCACTTCCGCCGTGATGATGCCGGCGAGGGTTTCAAAGGACAACCGGCGCGAGGCGATGCCGTGCTCGAAGGCGTAACGGGCCACGCACCGGCCGCCGTTGCCGCACATTTCCGCCGTACTGCCGTCGGCGTTGTAAAAGTCCCAGCGGAAATCCGCCCGCTCGGAGGGTTCGATAAATATCACCCCGTCGGCGCCCACGGACGTTTTTCGGGCGCACACTTTTTTAACGAACTGCCGCTTCTGGCCGGGCTCGATGACGGGTTCGCGGTTGTCGATGATAACGAAATCGTTGCCCGCGCCGCTCATTTTCGTGAATGGAATGCTCACCACTGCCTCGTTAAAGTGGAGAAAACCGAAACTTTAGATGCCGGTTTGCCGGGTTTGGTTTCATGGCGGTCAAACCGGCGGTTTTACCGTGCGCCGCGGCTTCGCGGTATGTCCCGCAAGACCGAGTTGAAGGCGTCCCCGGAATGTTGTTATTATGTAGGATCGCGGGCGCAAAAGCAATGGGGCGGATCGACCGGCCCGGCGCCCGGCCGCCCGGGTTTTTCGCTTGCCCGGGGAGTGGGATCGTTTTCTCCGTTATTTCTCTTACTAAAAAGGGGACACACATGAAAAACATCGGCAATTGGACAGCGGTTTGTTTGGCGATAATTTTGGCGGGCTTGTTTTTTCATCCGGTTTTCGCGGGCGACGCGCCCCCCAACCCCCTGCAAGGCTACACCATCCACGTCGCCGCGCCGCACGTTATGGACGGAGAGATTGTGGGACCTTTTCATCATTATTGCAAGCCCATCAATGACGACGTCATCCAGTGCATTTTGTTTGAATCCACCGACGCCAACGCGCGGCTCATGGAGGTGGAGTACATGGTTTCCAAGAAGCTGGCGCGGAAAGTCATTCCCCAATGGTCGCATGTGAAAAACTGGCACGACCATCAGCAGGAAATCGCCACGGGCCGCGTCGCCATCCTCAACCCCACCGACCCCAAGGCGCAAAAGGACCTGGCGGAGTACGTCGGCAAAACGGACGGCATCATTTTCCACCTGTGGCCCAAGGGCGCGCCCATACCCGATGGCTCGGTGTCCATTCCGCAATCCGTGGGGCATTGGGAAGCTTTGCACGGGAGCATCGCGAAGAAATGACAGGAAAGGATATTATAGAAGAACGTAATCCTTGAGGATGCCGGCGGTTATGTCAATGCTCCGGAAAAGGAGTTGCCTTGCGGCCGCGTTGTCGGTGGCGCTGATCGGCCAGACGGCCTTTGCGTTTCATCCGGGCATCTATGAACCGCGCGTGCCGGCGGAGAGTCTCGACGAGGTGCAGGAGATTGAGAGCCCGTACCCGGTGACGGCGGAGCGGATCGAAGCCGGCCGCGCCATTTATTTCGGCAAGGGGTTGTGCGTCACCTGCCACGGCGCGGACGGCAAGGGCGTCAGGATTCCCGGCCACTCGCCGCGCGACTTCACCGACGCAAAATGGCAGGACCTGCGCACCGACGGCGAGTTGATGTGGGTGCTGAGAAACGGCAGTCCCGGCACCGGGATGCCCGTCCGCGTGGGCAAGGAGTTGACCGAGGAGGAAGGCTGGAACGTCATCCAGTTCATCCGCACCTTCGCCGGCCAGTGACCGCCCGACCGGCCAATCAAAAGGGCGGCAGTTCGACGACGCGGCTTTTCCCCGGCCGGCGCCTCAACGCCGCCGGTACGGACGACACGATGGCGCTCGCCAGGGCGTCGATCGTCCGTTTTTTCAGGAAGGCGCGGCTGTAAACGACGCTGACTTCCCGGGTCGGCACCGGCGCCTTGAACAGGCGGATTCTTCTCTCGCGCCGGCTCTCCGGCATGTCCGCGATGGCCAGATAGGGTAGCAGGGTGTAACCGAATTTTTTGTCGACCAGGCGTTTCAGCGTTTCCAGGTTGCCGCTCTCGAACACCGGGTTTTTGTTCCCAAATCCCCTGTCGCGCACTTTTTTGCACAGCTCGATGGCCTGGTCCCGAAAGCAGTGCCCCTCGTTCAGCAACCAGATATCGTTCAGGCTCAAATCGTTTTCCGAAACTTTCGTGAGCGACCGGTAGGCATGGCCGGGGGCCAGATAGACCACGAACGGCTCGTAAAACAGCGGCCGCTCGATGATGCCGCGGCAGTTCAGCGGCGTCACCAGAATCCCGGCGTCGATGCTGTCATCCGCCAACCGCTCGATGATCTGCCGCGTTTGCAGTTCCTCGATGATCAAATTCACCCCCGGATAGGTTTTGGTGAAGCTTTCCAGAAACAGCGGCAGTAAATACGGCGCCAGCGTGGGGATGATGCCCAACCGGAACTCGCCGCTCACCTCTCCCCGCTCCTCCCCGATCATCTCCTCGATGCGGCGCACTTCCTGAAGCACCACCCGAGCCTGCCGGACGATGCCGCGGCCGATGGCGGTCGGTTCGACGGGCCGTTTGGAGCGGTCGAACAGGATCACCCCCAACTCCTCCTCCAGTTTTTGAATCTGCATACTCAGGGTCGGCTGGGACACAAAACAGGTTTTCGCCGCCAGGCCGAAGTTGCGGGTCCGGGCCACGGTGGCGACGTACGAGAGCTGGATGATCGTGATAGTTTTCATCTATCGAATTATAACTTTAATTGATTTGCTTAATCAAGCAAAAGCGCCAATACTGGATTCAGCGCAACCGACAAATACGCAACCCTCTTGGAGAAGGAGAGAGAAAATGACCAGGACTATCGCAGTGGAACAAGACGGCCACGCGGCGGCAGGGACGGGAAACACCATGATGAGGCAGTGGCTTGAGTCCGGGAAACGGCTGGCGGCGGCGGTCGTCGCGGCGGTTTTTCTGCTGGCCGGCGCGGCCGCGTGGGCCGGAGCGGCGCCGGAGGAAACATACATGCCGGAGATTCCTCTGGGACTGGAGGAGGATAATTTTTTCGTCCCCAAGGACAATCCCCTGACGAAGGAAAAAATCGAGCTGGGCCGGTTTCTGTTTTTCGACAAACGCCTGTCGCGCAACAGCAGTATTGCCTGCGCCACGTGCCATATCCCGGCGCTGGCCTTCACGGACGGCCAGCCGGTTTCCATGGGGATCGATCGCCGGCGGGGAGGCCGAAGCGCGCCGACGGCGATCAACCGGGCTTTTTCCAAGGCGCAGTTCTGGGACGGCCGGGCGCCCAGCCTGGAAGCGCAGTCCATCGGCCCGCTGATCAACCCCGTCGAGCACGGGTTCCCCGACCACGACGCGGCGGTGGCGCGGCTGAACACCATCGAGGGTTATAAAAAACTGTTCAAGGAAGTTTTCGGAACGGGCATCACAATAGAGAATGTCGGCAAGGCCATTGCCTCCTTCCAGCGCACCCTCATTTCCGGCAACAGCCCGTTCGACCGGTACGACCGGGAACTGGAGGAAACCATTTCCGAGGCCGCCAAGCGCGGCCGCAAACTGTTTTTCGGCAAGGCGCGGTGCAACCTGTGCCATTTCGGCTCCAACTTCTCCGATGAGAAATTTCACAACCTCGGCATCGGCTGGGACGGCGACATGGTGGACCTCGGACGGTACGCCGTGACCAGGGACCCGAAGGACATCGGCGCGTTCAAGACGCCGACACTGCGCGAGATATCACGCACCGCGCCCTACATGAACGACGGCCGGTTCGGAACGCTCGAGGAGGTGGTCGAATTTTACAATCAGGGCGGCATCAAGAATCCTTTTCAGGACAACCAGATCATTCCGCTCAAACTTACGGAATCGGAAAAGCGCGACCTCGTGGAGATGTTGCGCACGCTCAACGGCGAGGGCTGGCAGAATGTCAAGGCCCCGACGTCGTTTCCGAAGTGACCGCCGCGTAACCCAAAACGCCCCCGAATTTTCGGCATGGGGATAAAAAATCTGGAAATACCGAAAGAGTTCTGCTAAAATATCACAACCCGAAAAAAGAAGAGCAGGCCGTAGCCTGCTCTCAATTTGGTGCCTGATGCCCGAAGGCAACAGGCTTGTTACCGGCTGGATCACAAATTCCTACATAAATGATCTGGTAACTATCTATTGTTGGTTGAAATTGTACCATGCCTAATTTTAATGACAAGTAATTTTCGAGGAAAAAATCATGAAACCGCAAAAATATCGGCTGGGCCTCGACTTGGGAACAAACTCTCTGGGGTGGTGCGTATTGGGACTGAACTCGAAAGAACGTCCGGCAAATATAATAGATGGCAACAGCCGTATATTTTCCGACGGACGCGATCCCAAAGGGACATCACTGGCCGTTGACCGGCGAATAGCAAGGGGTACGCGCAGGCGGAGGGATCGATATATTCGGCGGCGAAAATGCTTGATGAACCGTTTGATCGCGCTCGAATTGATGCCCCTGGAAAAAACCGAGCGCAAAACCCTCGAAAATAAAATCAACCCCTACGAAATTCGCGCAAAAGCGCTGGATGAGGCGTTGACTCCTTTCGAGTTGGGACGCGCCCTGTTTCATCTCAACCAACGCCGGGGGTTCAAGAGCAACCTCAAAACGGCATCCAAGGAAGAGAAAAGCAAAATTGCCGAAGACCTGCAAGGACTTCAGTCAGCTTTGGAAAAAAGCTTCTCCCGCACCCTTGGCGAGTATCTTTGGCAACGGCATCAGAAAGGCCAACTTATCCGCGCCAGAAAAGGTGAAAAGTTGTACCCCAAACGAATGCATTATGAGACCGAGTTCGATGAGATCCGTAAAAAACAAAGTCCTTACCATCCAAACCTGAAGAATTCCGACTGGGACGATTTGAAAAAAAATATTTTTTATCAGCGTGATTTAAAATCCCCGGAACCGGGGTACTGCCGCTTTGTGGAAGGAGAACACCGCGCCCCCCACGCTCTCCCCTGCTTCCAGAAATTCTCCATCGCCCAGGACCTCGCAAATCTTGAACTGATTTATCCGGAGGACCGCCGCAAGGAAAGGTTAACGGAAGAACAAAGGAACCTGCTCTGGTTCATTTTCAACAAGCAAAAAGCCGTCACATTTAAAAAAATAAAAACGGTATTGAAACTTCCCGATGGGATCGAATTCAATCTGGAAACGGACCGGCGAAAGGAACTCAAGGGAAACCAAACCGCCAAGCTTCTTTCGGATAAGGAATACTTCGGTAACAAATGGAATGGATTGGGTGACGAAAAACAAAATGAAATCGTCTTGTTCTTCCTGGAAGCCGAGGAGGAGGAAAGTGTAATCAACCGGGCTACCAGTGACTGGGGGTTGAGCGAAGAACAGGCCAAAAACCTGGCCGACCTCACACCGGACGATTTCCCAAAAGGCTACGCGAGATTCTCAAGAACGGCTCTGCAAAAGCTATGGCCGCCCATGCTGGAAGAGGGGCTTACCTTGGACAAGGCCGCCGCCATACACGGCTGGAGTCATTCAGACACTTACCCCGCGCCGGAAGACCTTCTTCCCAGGCTCAAATACTACGGAGAACTATTGCCCGAATCCGTTGTCGGGGCGGACTCCACCGTGGCACTGGGTCCAAATCCCCGTACGAGTGACGAAATCAAACGATGGGGCCGCATCGGCAATCCCAGCGTGCACATCGGGCTTAACCAACTGCGCCTCGTGGTCAACGCCATCATCGACCGCTACGGCCCACCCACCGAGATCGTCATAGAACTGGCGCGCGAACTGAAACTCAACAAAGATCAAAAGGATAATCTCAAGAAAGAGCAGTTCAAGAACCAGAAACGCAACAAGGAAATCGCCAAGACACTGGAGGAACTCAAGATTCCAAACAACGGCCTGAACCGCGAAAAATACAAGCTATGGGAGGAGTTAAACCCGCAAGACTGCAACGACCGCAAGTGCCCCTTCTCCGGCGAAACCATCTCCGCGACCATGGTGTTCTCGCCTCAAGTAGAAATCGAGCACATATTGCCCTTTTCCAGGACCCGCGACGACTCCATGTCCAACCGAACCCTGTCCATGAAGTCGGCCAACCAAGCTAAAGGTAATCGCTCTCCCTATGAAGCCTTTGGCCATGAAGGGTCAAATTATTCCTACGAGGACATTCTCGAACGGGTCAAGAACATGCCCGGCAACAAAAAGTGGAGGTTCCAGCGCGATGCCATGGAACGATTCGAGGATGAAGGCGGGTTCCTCGACCGCCAGCTAAACGACACCCGATATTTATCCAAGACCGCCAAAAAATACCTGTCGCATATTTGCGATCACAAGAAAGTATGGTCCATACCCGGCGTTCTCACCGCTCTGCTACGCAGAAAGCTGGGACTGCAAAAGGGAGTCAAGAACCGTAACGACCACCGGCATCACGCCGTGGACGCCCTGGTCACCGCCCTGACCGACCGCTCTCTCCTGAAAGAAGTTTCGAGCTTGAGCGAAATGGACGAGCGCAAGCGCATCATCGTGAAAGAACCATGGCCGCATTTCAATAAGGATGTCGAGGAATGGCTGAACCGAATCATCGTCTCCCACCGACCCGACCACTCTATCGCCGGTCAACTGCACGAGGGGACCAACTACGGCATTCTCGAAAACCCGTCCGACTGGGAACGGCAACAGGACTACAACCTGGTATGTAGCAAGGCGGTGGAAGCCTTGACCGTCAAGGAACTGGAAGCTGTCCGGGATGAAGACCTGCGCCGACGCCTCTTGGACGCAACGTATCAGATCGAAGAGAAAAAAGCCTTTCAACAAGCCTTGGCGAATTTTAGCGCGGATAGCGGAATCAAGCGCGTCCGCGTGCTTAAAAAAGATAAAACGGTAATCCCCATAAAACACCCTCTCCCCAACCCTGTTCACCGGAGAGGCGTCATACCAGGCCAGGTTCACCATGTCGCCTTCTGGCGTCTGCCGGACGGAAAAATAGCGGCCAAAGGCTTGTCGCTTTTTGAGGCGAATCAAAAAAACAAAGGCGACCCTCGCCCGCATCCCGCCGCTAAGTTGATTTTGAAAATCCATAAAGGAGATATGCTCCGGTTAAAAGATCAGGGAAAGGAA
This sequence comes from Nitrospinales bacterium, assembly GCA_046757665.1. GTDB lineage: Bacteria > Nitrospinota > Nitrospinia > Nitrospinales > JAJDAT01 > JBHHYO01. Next base: position 279 of record JBHHYO010000059.1, on the reverse strand, counting down.
AAAACGGTTCGAGTTGTGAGCTTGAGTCCAGAAAATAAACAACTTTGGGTAACCGAACATCAAGAAGGTGGAGCCTTAATGACCCGCTACACAAAAGACAAGGAAAAAGTATTTATTTTTCTTTCGTTCAGCAAATTGAAGGAATCTCAAGTACGCAAAATTCATGTGGACGCGCTGGGTCGGGTGCGCGACCCGGGACCGATTTTATGAGCGGAAGAGTCATTGAAATAGCCGATAGCGGACGTTACCTGTCCGTCTATCGGGGTTTTCTCAAGGTAG
>JBHHYO010000058.1:0-17254 GCA_046757665.1 Nitrospinales bacterium | reverse complement strand
ACTATAATAACCTCTTATTTCCATGTATCTGCCGATGCGGAGCTGTATCTGACTGCGCACACAAAGCTCCTCTGAAAAGTCTGGAGAAACGACGAAATAACCAAACCTGAAAAATTTTCACAATACCGCGCCAAAGCTGAACCGATAAAAATCTACTGGCCGATATCGTAAAACCACCAAAACATGGACAAACACCCCTTAAACATCCTGATCGTCGAAGATGACGAAGACTATGTGCTGATCATTGAGAACCTGATCCGGGACGGCCTCTCGGCTTTTCCGCCGAAAATCAAACACATCCTTTCCGGCGAGGAAGCAGTTTCGCACTTGGACCATTCCACTCCCTATGACCTGTGCCTGCTCGACTACCGGTTGGGCGCCATGCACGGCATCGAACTTCTGCGCGAAATCCGCTCCAGAGGAATAACGACCCCCATCATCCTGCTGACCGGCCAGGGGGACCAGGAAATCGCGGTTGAGGCCATGAAAGCAGGCGCCACCGATTATCTGGTGAAATCCAACCTCAACCCCGAACAACTGTTCCACTCGATTCACCATTGCATCAAACTGCACCGGGAGGAAGAACAACGGAAAGCCGCAGAAGAAAAACTGAAAAAATCCCACGCCGACCTGGTGCGGGCGCACGAAAAACTGCAACATTCCATGGACCAATTGCAAATCGCGCGAAATCATATCGTACGCTCGGAAAAACTGGCCGGCATCGGACGCCTCGCCGCGGGCGTCTGCCACGAACTTCTGAATCCGCTCAACATTATTTCCGGGCACGTGCAGGTCCTGCTGATGGAACGGGAAAAAGACCTCCCCCTTCAGGAAGACTTGCAATCCATCATGGAAGAAGTTTCCCGCATTGAAAAAATTGTCGGCGGACTCCTGAAATTCTCCCGCAAGGGAGACATGAACCTGAAAGCATCCGACATCAATCAGGAACTGAATTCCGTCCTGGCCCTCGTCGAGAAAGAAATGAGCTTGAAAAACATCGCCATCATCCGGAGATACGACCAAAGCCTACCAAAGGTGCTTATCGATTCGGACCGCATACGGCAGGTTTTCCTGAATATCATCAGCAACGCAAAATATGCCATGGAAAACGGCGGCGCCTTCACGGTAAAAACCCAAAGCGTCGTCAAGGAGCTGGGAGGCAAAGTCCTGCGAGTCAACCCGCACTTGACCCCGGACCAGCCGGTCGACAGCCGCGAACCGGACAACTGGTATTTGCGAATCCAGTTTACCGATACGGGAACAGGAATCAAAAAAGAAGATTTGGGGAAACTGTTCGACCCCTTCTTCACCACCAAGCCGGAAGACAAAGGAACGGGGCTGGGTCTTTCCGTGTGTTATGCGATTATCGAAAAACACAGCGGCCATCTGGAGGTGGACAGCGAATACGGCAAGGGCGCTACCTTCATTATCGACCTGCCCCTGAAGCAGGAGTGATTTTTAATCCGCAGGCATCGGGATAGAGTTTCGGTGCGGTTGCGCCGGGCGGCCGCTGGAGTTGTTGCAAGTTTTTCCGGTGTTGCGCCAGAGCGGCCAGGGTTACGGCGCCGCGCCGCGGCAGGTTGTCGCGGATGGAGCAGGCCGCCCGCCGTCCGAACACAAGAATATCCAGCAGGGAGTTGCCCATCAGCCGGTTGGTGCCGTGCAGTCCGCCGGTGACCTCGCCCGCGGCCCACAATCCGACAGCCTCGGTGCGGCATTGGTCGTCGATGCAAATGCCGCCGTTTTGGTAATGCAACGTAGGGTAAACCAGGAGCGGCTGTTCCGCGGGGTCGATGCCGTAGCGCGCAAAACGGTGCATCAGGCCGGGAAGCCGGCGGTGCAGAGTTCCGGCCCCCTGTTTGAGATCGATCAGCGGCGTGTCCAACCAGACGCCGACCCGTCCGGACGGAGCATTGACTCCCCTTCCGGCGCGGCATTCCCGCAGAATCGCCGCCGCCACCACGTCGCGGTAAGTCATTTCGTCAACAAACCGGGCGCCGTCGGCGTTCAACAACTGCGCACCGATGGCGCGTATCGACTCGGTGAGCAACTGGCCTGCCAGGGCCTCGGGATAACAGGCCCCGGACGGATGATATTGAAAGCTGTCCATGTGGACGAGCCGGCAACCCTGCCGGTAGGCGAGGACCAAACCGTCGCCGGTGGCGCCCAGATGATTGCTGGTGGGAAATCCCTGCAAGCGGAGTTGCCCACTGCCGCCGGTGGCCAGCAAAACGGCGCGCGCCGATACCGCCAGCAATTTATCCGTTGCGCTGTTCCACAGGACGGCTCCGGTGACTTGCCCCTGGCCGTCGTCCGTCAATTCCACCGCGGCGTGGCGTTCCAGCAAATGAGTGGTTCCCTGGCGCATGGCGTCGCGCAAGACGCGCATGATTTCCAATCCGGTATAATCGCGGCACGTCAGGATTCGCGGGATGGAAGTCCCGCCGCCCCTTCGCAAGCGGAAAGTTCCGTCGGCATTCTGATCGAACAGGCAACCCAGCCGGGCCAGCCGGCGGATGGCGTCGGGCGCGGCTTCGCACAGGATGCGCAACAAGCCGGTGTCGTTGTTGCCGTGCCCGCCGACATAGGAGTCGGCGAAGTGCCGCGCCGCCGAATCGCCGTCCCCCAGAGATGACTGAATCCCCCCCTCGGCCATGACGGTATTGGAATCGCCCAGGCGCAGTTTGGTAGCGAGATGCACGCTCAGGCCGGCCCCTTCCAGCTCCAGCGCGGCGGACACACCCGCGCCGCCACCGCCGATAATCAGAACGTCGGTTTCCAGGTCGGTTGCCGACGCAAAATTTTCGGCCAGGGGGCTGTCGGCTTCCAGAAGGTCCGCCAACTCCGGAGGAAACGGCCGGTCGCCGGCATTCGCGCCCAGGCTCACGCGCCGCCCGTGGTCCGCATGGTCCGGATGAAACTCCCGAAGCAGAGCCTGCGTTTCCGCGTCCGCGAAAACCAGAGGCGGCTGGGTGGCGCGTGACTGCCGGGTCCGGGAAACCTCGCGCAAAGAATGCTCCGCCCAATCCTTCATTCGACTATCTTCCCGGTGTCGCGAAAGGCCCTGGCGCGGCGCAGGGTTTCCTCCGCGTCGCCCGGCAACAGGTAATCCCATTCCGGGTCGAGGTTGGTGGCGTCGCCGGAAACCGCCGGCCGCTCGAGCAACGGATAAACCCGGCTCATTCCCAGCGACCGCCGCAACCACATTCCCATGTCGTTGGGCTTGACGCGGTCCTCGCAAACGAACCGGCACAGGCCGCAATGAATGCAGGTCGTAAAATCCTCTGCCGCCGATTCCAGTTCACCCTTTTGCATACGCAGTACGGCGTCCATCACGGGGATGGACATGGGGCAGGCGATGGTGCAACATTCGCATTTCGTGCAACGGTCGAGAGTCGGAAAAACGGCGCGCAGTTTGTCGGCCGTAGGCTCCGTCTGTGGCGGCGGGGTGTTCACCGGCTCCACGGGACAGGGGAAAACCTGCATCCCGGCTTCCACCGGACGCATACAGGCGAGGTCGGTGCCGCCCTGCCTGCCGTCGGCAAACCGCAGGGTGACGGTGCAGGCTCCGCACACGCCGCCGATGCACCCGGTTTGAATTTCCTCCGCCATTCCGGCAGACCACATGGCGTGCATGACGGTCTCTCCCGGCACGGCGCGGACGGGCTTGCCGGACACTGTGATCTCAATGGATTTCGATTTCGCCGCCATTTCTAAATGGTATCACGACCGGACGGGGCATCCCAAACATTTGAGTTTACTTGCCGAAACCATCTATGGTAAATTGGCTCGAAGGTGCAACGCCGTTTAAAGGAGAGCCATGTCCGGACATTCCAAGTGGGCCAGTATCAAGCACAAAAAGGGCGCGACGGACGCCAAGCGCGGCAAGCTGTTCACGAAACTGATCAAGGAAATCACCGTGGCGGCGCGCATGGGCGGCGGCGACATCGACGGCAACCCGCGCCTGCGCCATTCGGTAACCGCCGCCAAACAGGCGAACATGCCGGCGGACAACATCACCCGCGCCATTAAAAAAGGCACCGGCGAACTGGAAGGCGTCCAGTACGAAGAGATCACTTACGAAGGCTACGGCCCCGGCGGCGCCGCGGTTCTCGTCGAAGTCATGACCGACAACAAAAACCGGTCGGTCGGGGAAATCCGCGCCATCTTCAACAAGCGCGGCGGCAACCTGGGCGCCAACGGCTGTGTCGCCTGGATTTTCCAGCAAAAGGGCCTCATCCTGGTCAACACCAGCGAGATCGGCGAGGACGAATTGCTGGAGCTGGCCCTGGAAGCGGGCGCCGACGATATGAAACGCGAGGACGACCATTTTGAAATCGTCACCTCACTGGAAAATTTCGAGCCGGTCCGCAAGGCGCTGGAAGACAAGGGCATTAAAATGGCGCTCGCCGAACTGACGCGGATTCCGCAAAACACGGTCACCATGGATGAAAAGGACGGCAAGGCTTTGTTGCGCCTGATGGACGCCCTGGAAGACCACGACGACGTGCAGAAAGCTTATTCCAACTTCGACATCCCCGACGAGGTGATGGCCGCGCTCGAAAAGGATTTGTAACGGTCCCCGCCATTTCATTTACCAACCCCCTCTACCGGCAACCGAAACCATGCGCGTAATGGGAATCGACCCAGGGAGCCTGTGCACCGGCTACGGCATCGTCGATGAAACCGGCGGCAAGCTGAGCGCCGTGCAATGGGGCGGCATCCGTTGTCGGGCGAGCGAACCGTTCGCGCGGCGCTTGAAAACCATTTACGACGAGTTGACCGGCCTGCTACGGGAGTACCAGCCGGATACGGTGGCGGTGGAGGATTTGTTTTTCGCCGTCAACGCGCAATCGGCGTTGAAGCTGGGCCAGACCCGCGGGGTCGCGCTCCTGGCGGCCGCCAACGAGAACAAACCCATCGGCGAATACAGTCCGCTGGCGGTCAAGCAATCGGTGGCGGGATACGGCCGCGCCGCCAAGGAACAGGTGCAGAGCATGGTCGTCCGCTTGCTGAACCTCAAGGAACCGCCCCAGCCTCTGGATGCCTCCGACGCGCTCGCCATCGCCATTTGCCATATCCATACGGCCAACACGCAAAGCCGGCGGCGGGCTTGAGCGACCGAAACCGGTTATGATCGCACACCTGCAAGGCAACCTGATAAAAAAATCGCCGACCGCGGTGGTCGTCGATGTCAACGGCGTCGGCTACCGGGTCTTCATCACCCTGCCGACTTATTACAAGCTCCCCGAACCGGGCGCGCGCGTTGCGCTGAATATCTACACCCACGTCCGCGAGGAGGAAATGAAGCTGTTCGGCTTCGCCACGGAGGTGGAGCAAAAGGTGTTCGAGAAACTGATCGGCATTTCCAAGGTGGGGCCGAAACTGGCGGTTTCCATCCTGTCCAGTATGCCGGTGGAGGATTTCGCCGCCGCCATCATGAACAAGGACATCGTCCGGCTGAACGCCATTCCCGGCGTCGGCGGGAAAACCGCCGAACGGCTGGCCCTGGAGATGAAGGACAAATTAAAGGACCTGACGGACCTGGCGCCGGCGGATTTCCCCGCGCCGGCGGGCACGCAAGAGGACGGGATCAAGTCCGACGCCCTGTCCGCGCTGGTTAACCTGGGGTACAAAAAACATCAGGCGGAAAAAGCCCTCAACGCCGTGGTCAACCGCGAGGGGATGAACCTGGAGCGTTTGCTCAAGGAATGCCTGAAACGGTTGTGACGAGCTTTTAATCCATGGAAGACACGAGAGAAATAGGCCCGGAAGCAAACGACGACGAAGAGGAGTTTCAATTCGAGGCGAACCTGCGTCCGACGGCCTTCACCGAGTATGTCGGGCAGGAGAAAATCAAGGAGAACCTGGCGGTTTTTATTTCCGCCGCGAAACAGCGCAAGGAATCGCTGGATCACGCCTTGTTTTACGGGCCGCCGGGGTTGGGTAAAACGACGCTGGCCAACATCATCGCCGCGGAAATGGGCAGTAGCCTGAGGAGCACTTCCGGCCCGGTTTTGGAAAAGCAAGGCGACCTGGCGGCCCTGCTCACCAACCTGGCGCGGGGCGAGGTTTTATTCATCGACGAAATCCACCGCCTGCCAAGGATCATCGAGGAAATTCTTTACCCGGCGATGGAGGACTTCAAGCTGGACCTGATCATCGGCCAGGGGCCGAGCGCCCGGTCGATCAAGATCGACCTGCCGCCGTTCACCCTGATCGGCGCGACGACCCGCGCCGGTTTGCTGACCTCGCCCCTGCGCAACCGGTTCGGCATCGTGCATCGGCTCGACTATTACAGCGCCGCGGAGCTGGAGGTCATCGTGCAACGTTCCGCGGCCATATTGGAAATCCACATCACGCCGGAGGGCGCCCGCGAAATCGCTTCCCGCTCCCGGGGGACGCCGCGCATTTCCAACCGCCTTCTGCGCCGCGTGCGCGACTACGCCCAGGTGAAGGCCGGCGGGGTGATCGACCGCGAGGTGGCGGACAAAGCCCTGCACATGCTGGAAGTGGACCGCAAGGGCCTGGACAAAATGGACCACAAACTCCTGCTCACCCTGATCGAAAAATTCAAGGGCGGGCCGGTGGGCCTGGAAACTCTGGCCGCCTCCATCAGCGAGGAGAAAGACACCATCGAGGACGTGTACGAACCGTTCCTGATCCAGTCGGGCCTCATCAACCGCACGCCGCGCGGACGCACCGCCACCGCCGCCGCCTTCGAGCATTTCGGCATCATGCCCACCCGTCCGGACGGCCAGGAATCCCTGTTTTAGCCTCGCGGATGCGCCGCCGGCTTTCCTCGGCCAGGAACCGCCGATCCCCCTTACCCGTCACCGGCTGAAGAACGCGCACCTGGACTTCCAATCTCGCGTTTTGCAACAGCGCCAGCATGTGCGAAAAAAAATTCTTGTTATACCAGCAGGCGACCGACGGCGTGCCGCCGTCCAGGTAATGAATCATGACGGGCAACACGGGGCGTTGGGCGAGGACGGCGGCCTGGAAGTGGGACGATTTGAAGGGGATGACATCCGCGCCGTCGGTGGCCCCGCCCTCGGGAAACAGCGTCACCGAGAACCCGTCCGCCAGGCGGTTTTGAATTTCCGCGATGGTGGCCGGCACCTGCCGCCGCCGGCTCCGGTCCACGAAAATCGTGTCTCCCAGCCCCGTCAGAAAACCCACCAGCGGCCAGCCGCGAACCTCATCCTTGGAAACGAAAAACGTCTCGAACCGGGAACCCAGAACAAAGATGTCCGGACTGCCCACGTGGTTGGAGACGATCAGGGCGTTGGACGGCAGTTCGCGGTCGCCGGTCACGCGGACGCGGATATTCAGAAAGAAGCAAAAACAGCGCGCCCACAGGCGGGTGAAACGAACGATATAACGGCGGCGCGTTGGCTCATCGCGGAGAAAAACCAGCCGCAAACCAATGCCGATGAACGTAAACGCCACGCACACCAGAAGAAGGCAAAGTACTCTGTAACTGGCTCGCAACAAGCTCAAAGGATACATTTTGTTTTGGATCATATCAGATAAACACGGGAGTTGGAATTTCTAAAAATACTCCGATTTTCATCGGGTATAATCCCCGTATGAGACAATGCGTTCTGATCGTCATACTGCTTGCCGTGTCGGCTTTTGCATCGACAGCTCCGTCCCCGCCACCGACGGATACCCGGCTGTTTAAACCTTCAACCGCAACCAATGCCCGGCAAGCGAAAAAACAATTCCTGCGGATTTATTTGAATGCCGGGATGAACAAGACGTTTTACTGCGGTTGCGCGTTCGACGACAACAAGAAGATCAATGCGTCCGCCTGCGGTTACTCGCCGAGAAAGACGTCGAATCCGCGAAGCCGCAAACTCGAATGGCAACACGCGATGCCGCCGTCGAAATTCGGCATTATCCTGCAATGCTGGCAAAACGCGGTTTGCAGGAGACCGAACGGCAGGCCCTTCGGCGGGCGCAAATGTTGTCGAAAAATATCGCCGGCGTTCAAGACCATGGAAGCGGACATGCACAACCTGTTCCCGGCGATCGGCGAAATCACCGGCGACCGCGCCGGTTATCCCGTCGGAGAGATCCCGAAGGAACGGAGAAAGTACGGCGAATGCGACGTGGAGATCAACAGAAAATCCCTGGAGCCGGCCGAATCCATCCGGGGCGACATCGCCCGCGCCTATTTTTACATGTCCCGCCTGTACGGCGTTCCCTTGCGAAAACGATTCGAGGACAGGTTGCGCCGCTGGCATTTGAGCGATCCGCCGGATCAATGGGAAATGGATAGAAATTCCTCGATCGAGGAAATACAGGGCAACCGCAATCCGTTTATTGACCATCCCGAACGGGTGGAGCGGATAAAGGATTTTTGAACCCCACAAGTGGCGTCGTTGGTTAAAAATATTCCGGCCCGCGGGGGCGCAGGCGGAGGCCGTCCGCGGTGATCAGTTGCGTCAGGTTGGCGGCGTAAGAGGCGGCCATTGCGCGGCAACCGATCCCGGCGCGTGGTTCCACGTCCAGGGCTTGCAGGATTTGCGCGGCGATTGCGGACCAGGCGCGGTGCCCCGTCAACAGGCTGTAATGGATTTTGTCCCAGCCGGCAAAGGATTCCAGACCGGAAAGCAAACGGACGTCCCCGGCGTTGGCGAGAAATTCGTTGATGCGCCGCACCCCGGAAACCGCCTGGCTGTAACCGACCCGGCTTTTCGGAAAGAACAGGCTTCGCAGGCAGAGAAACGAAAACTGGCTCAAGTCCGTCTCCAGATACGACGGGATGGGGGACGCCAGAATCAGCGCATTGAGTTGCCGTAGCCGCCGGAAAATTTTTTCCAGGCAGGCAATAATGTCCTCGGTCGGGATGTTGTACATGATGTCATTGCCGATGTCCATCACCAGGGCGACCACCCGGCATGGCGTGTTTTCTTCCGCAGTGGCGAAAATGCGGCTGTTTTTGATGGGAGGATAGACCAGGCGCAGGAACCCGCCCCAGGCGCAATAACCGCGGCCGGGACCGAGCGCGAACAAAAAGCGGACGCGGCGCGGATACAGGTTCTTCCGCAGGCAGGCGGCCAGGGCGTCATGGCCCCGCGCCAGGTTGCTGGCTCCCAGGCAAACGAAGAGAACCGGCGGGGATTCGTCTGGCGGTCGCGGCATGAGTCACCGGGTGGCGGGCCGCGGGATGACCGCGGCGCGGTTTGCGGACGGCATTTATTCCAGCGAGGCGGGTTTCACGTAAACTTCCCGCGGCTTGACGCCGTCCGAGGGGCCGACCACGCCTTCTTTTTCCATGATCTCGATCATGCGCGCGGCGCGGTTGTATCCCACCCGCAATTTTCGCTGTACCATGGATATGGAAGCTTGCTGGGCGTTGGCCACCAGAGCCACCGCCTCGTCGTATTTTTCGTCGAACTCTTCTTCGTCATCCAGGTCGATGCCTTTTTCCTCCACCGGCAGTTCGAAGATGCCTTCATGGTACTCCGGTTGTTTTTGTTCCTTGATGAAGTGGATGATGCGGTTGATCTCGGCGTCGTTGACCATCACGCCGTGGATTCTGCGCAAGCTGGACGTGCTGGGCGGCAGGAAGAGCATGTCGCCCTTGCCCAGCAGTTTTTCCGCTCCGGTGCTGTCCAGGATGGTGCGCGAGTCGACGCGCGACACCACCTGAAAGGCGATGCGCGCCGGGAAGTTGGCCTTGATGATGCCGGTGAGCACGTCCACCGACGGTCTCTGGGTGGCGAGGATCAAGTGGATGCCGGCGGCCCGCGCCATTTGCGCCAGCCGGGTCAGGGCTTCCTCCACGGCCTTTGAGGCGACCATCATCAGGTCGGCCAGCTCGTCGATGACAATCACGATGTAGGGCAGTTTGGCCATGGTGGCTTCCGGTTCCGGCGGGGTGTCCTGCCAGGCGTTGGACAACGTTTCGGCGGGCGCGGATTTCTTTTTGCCGGTTTTCTTGCGGGCCGATTCTTTTTCCCGTTGCAAGCGTTCCGCCATCAGGTTGAACGCCTTGATGTTGCGGACGCCCTTGCCGGCCATCAACTGGTACCGTCTTTCCATTTCGGTCACCGCCCATTGCAGGCGGCGGCGGCTTTTTTGGGATTGGTCACCACGGGAGAAATGAGGTGCGGGATGCCGTCATAAAGCGACAGCTCCAGCATCTTGGGATCGATCATGATCATTTTGACTTCATCCGGGGAGGCGTTGAGCAGGATACTGCAAATCAGCGCGTTGATCCCCACGCTTTTGCCGGAACCGGTTGCTCCGGCAATCAGCAAATGCGGAACCTGCGCCAGGTCCAGCGCCACGGGGTCGCCGATGTTGTCCTTGCCCAGCGCCATGATGAGTTTCGAGGAGGATTCGGAAAAGTTTGCGGAGGAAACGAGTTCCTTGAAATAGACGGTTTCCCTGGCCGGATTGGGAATTTCGATGCCCACCACGGGTTTCCCCGGGACGGGAGCGAGAATGCGGACGCTGGCCGAGCGCATAGCCAGCGCCAGGTCGTCCGTCAGGGAGAGGATGCGGCTGACTTTCACTCCCGGCGCCGGCTCAAATTCGTACAGGGTGATCACCGGGCCGGGCAAGACTTGCACCACCCGCCCGGCAACGCCGAAGGCTTCCAGCTTTTTTTCCAGGGTGGAGGTGCGGGCGAGGATGATCTCCCGGGCCTTGCCGGGATCCACGGGTTCCGGAATGGGGTCGAGAATCGACAGGGGCGGCACCCGATAATTCCCCGGTTCGTCCGGGAACGGCAGGTTTTCCTGCACGGCGAAATCTTCGTCCTTGTTCTTTGCGGTTGTTTTCTCCGCGCCGGCGGCCGCGGCGTTTTCCGGTTCCCGGGAAACGATTACCGGTTCGGCGGGCCGCGGTTTTTTGCTTTTCGCCGCACCGCGGGTTTTGAGGCGGCCCAGCGCTTTCCGGCACAGCGCCTGCAATGCAGTGAACGCATCGAATGCCAAAAGAACGGTTTTGTTGACCATGTTCCCCAGGCTCTCGATCAGGGTGTTGACACTGACGCCCGTCATGGCGAGCAGGGAAATGATCAGCAGGGTCCACACCAAAAGCTTGGCGCCGGTCATGTTCAGCCAGTGGACCAGGATGCCGCCCAGGACGGTGCCGGTGATGCCGCCGGGCTCCGCCGTCACGCCGAAATAGGGGTCCTCGGAAAACTGGATGAACAGCAGGGCGCACACGTTGACCAGCAACAAAATCCCCGCGCCCAGGGTGATCGGACGGCGCTCCACTTGCCGGCCGCGCACCATTATCCAGCCGCAAAGAAGCGTCACCAGCGGAAACAGAAACGCGCCGCTACCGAACGCCTGGATGAGCGAATCCGACAGGTAAGCCCCGACAACGCCGCCCTGGTTATGCACCTTGGACGGGTTGTCGGAAACGTAGTTGTTGAAGGAGGGGTCCTGAGGATGATAGGAGACCAGGGTGATCAGGGCAAACAGCGTAAAGCCCAGCATCAATATCCCCAGGATGTCCCGGAAAAGCGTCAAGATTGATTTTTCATTCATGGCGGGTGGTTTCGTTTTTTAAAGGGATGATCAATCGCCGGACGGTGTCCTGGAACAGGGTTTCCTTTTTCCAGTTCGCATCGTCGGGGCGGGGATAATCGATGGTGAAGTGGAGCCCCCGGCTTTCTTTTCTTTCAAGGGCTCCCCGGATAACCAACTGCGCGGTGATGGCGATGTTTCGCAATTCGAGGATGTCTTTCGTGATATGAAAATTCCAATAGTATTCCTTGATTTCGTGGAGCAGGAGTTCGATGCGTTTTTTGGCGCGGGTGAGGCGTTTGTCTGAGCGGACGATGCCGACGTAGTTCCACATGAGCCGCCGGATTTCGTCCCAGTTGTGAGAGACGACGACGGACTCGTCGCTGTCCACGGCGCCGGCGCTGTCCCAAGGGGGGATGCCGGCGGTGCGTGTTTCGGCGTGCGCGGCAGTTCGCAACAGCTCCGCTCCCCGGGCCGCGGCGCGGTGGGAAAGCACCAGCCCCTCGAGCAGTGAGTTGCTGGCGAGCCGGTTGGCGCCATGCAGTCCGGAACAACACACCTCGCCCGAGGCAAAGAGCCGCCGAATATTGGTCTGCCCGTTCAGGTCCACGGCCACTCCGCCGCACATGTAGTGAGCGGCGGGGACGATGGGGATCGGTTCCTTTGTCATGTCGAAACCGAAGTCCAGGCATCTTTTGAAAATATTGGGAAAGCGCTCGCGCACGCGGTAGCCCTCGATGTGAGTGATGTCCAGATAGGCGCAGTCGTCGCCGCTTTTTTTCAATTCGAAATCGATGGCCCGCGCCACGATATCCCGCGGGGCCAGGCAACCCAGGGGATGGTGTTTTTCCATGAAGGTGTCGCCGTTTTTCAGGCGCAGTACGGCGCCCTCGCCGCGCAGGGTCTCGGAAATGAGGAACGACTTGGCCCGCGGATGGTACAGGCAGGTCGGATGGAACTGGAAAAACTCCATGTTGGCGATGCGCGCCCCGGCACGGTAGGCCATGGCGATTCCGTCGCCCGTCGCCGTGTCGGGATTGGAGGTGTACAGGTAAATTTTTCCGGCGCCGCCGGTGGCCAGAAGAATCACCTTGCCCAAAAAGGTGCGTACCCGGTTGTTACGGATATCGAACACGTACGCTCCCAGGGCTTCGTCGCGTGGGCCGCCCGGTGTCGTCGAGGCGTCCCGCCGCGCCTGCGTGATCAGGTCGATGGCCATGTGATGGGAAAAAAATTCGATGTTGCCGTTGGCGCGCGCGGCTTCGATGAGGGTGCGTTCGATTTCCCAACCCGTCAGGTCTTCCGCGTGCAGGATGCGGCGCTTGGAGTGTCCGCCCTCGCGGCTGAGGTGGTAGTCGGCTCCCGGATTGCGCGTGAACTCGGCGCCCAGGCCGATGAGTTCGCGCACTTGCGCGGGGCCGTCGCGCAGGATGATGCGCACGGCGTCCTCCCGGCAAATGCCCCGGCCCGCCTCCAGCGTGTCCTTGACGTGCAGGTCGCAGGAATCGTCCTCCGCCATCACGGAGGCGATGCCGCCCTGGGCGTAGCGCGTGGCCGACTCCGCCGGCGCGTCCTTGGTGATGATGCCGACCGAGCCGTATGGCGCGACCTTGAGCGCGTAGGTCAAACCGGCGATACCGCTTCCCAGAACCAGAAAATCCTTGTCAATTCTCATCGGGTTGATTATATAAACTTAGCCCTTTAAAATCAACAGGTTGTTGTTGGGTTAGCTGGAGTGGGGGATGGTTGTTTCTTTTCCCTGATTCCCGGCTTTGGGAGGCAACCTTTTGGGAACGCAAGAGGCATCGGTTTTTTGTCAGCCTGACAAACATTCTTCTAATGCTTTTATAAAATTTTCCGCGGGGTCCCCTGCTCCCAGGTTGGAGAAATCCTGCATGAACTTGATTCTTCCCTGCCGCAGTTTTTCCCTCACCGCATTCGACCGGTAAATGCTGTTTACGGCACCGACAAGCTCCTCGACCACAGGATTCTTCACCTCCATGTTTGCGCCATAGCCAGCATAGGGGATTTCGTCGTTTTCATAAATGGATTTTTCGTTAAAATAAAAAAGCAACTGAACCCCCGGCTTGTTCCGCAACATCGCCTCCAAGGCCGCGGTTGACCCTGTAAACAAAAACAAGTCGCATTGTTCCAGCAAGGGAATAATATTTTCATCATTGATTTCCGCGTTTTTTACTTGAGCTTTTGATATCAGTTGACGGTAAATATCCGCTTGCTTGTCGTTTTGTCTCAGCTTGATGATCAATTTTTTCGCGGGGAATTTTTTAATCATCTCCAATGAAAGTTTTACTATCAGTTCATTATCGCTATAAGTGGTCCGTTCGTCGCTTCGCAATTGCCCGGCCGTGTGCATGATCAAAACAATCGTGCCGGAACTATTGATCTCCGGCGCCTGTTCTTCCCGGTTGTCATCCGAAACTTTATATAGCGGACAACCGACGATTTTTATATGATTTTCATCCATGCCCTTGTGGAGCCTGTCCTTCTCGTTGGATTTGCCCCAGACAAAGTGGTAGCGTGCGTCACTTGGGAAACCCAGTTTGGAATGCTTCAGGCGCGGCTCGATCCCGTGTTGGAAATAGATGGAGGGGATCGACAGACCTTTAGCCACCAGCAGAGTCATGCGTTCGAAAGTGGAGTGATCGCTGTGCACGATAACCATCCGGATTTTATTTTTGATGAGTTGTGCTTTCATGCTGTTGGCATGGACAACCAGTTGCGGAAAGTAACTTCGATAAAGGTTTTCGAAGTACGATGGAAAGATTTCCGAAAACGGCATCCCCTGGTACTCCGTCGATCGTTTGAGCTTTTCCCTGTCCTTTTTAAACTGCTTCCGGAATTTAGTGCGGAGGGAAAAAAGTGTTGCCTGGCTGGGGAGATAGTCCCAGGTTAGATGAGGAAGAATGTTGATTATCTCCGGTTGCCGGCTTTCTCCTTTCCAGACAAACAGATTGAATTCCCCCGACCGGAGAATTGCCTCGACAACATGAGGCCCCGCGTAATTGACCGCCGTGGGGCTAGAAAACAGAATATTCGCTTTTTGGGCGCCGAGCCGGACCTTGCCGACAAGATTTTTAAAAAACAAGAATCCATTTTTCAGGGTTAGATAGACCGGCTTGGGTAGCCGCCATTCCATTCCCAAAACAAACAGAGACGGCCCCGGTTTGAAAAATTCGAGGAACCCGCTTTTATTTGTGGCGGGTTTTTTGCCTTCTGATTCAACAGGTGGAATATCAACAAACTCTACCTGGTTCCGTTGGCACAGAAGAGGGAGCAACTTTCTGAATGGATTAAAGTTGAGCGAGGGATCGACGTGTGGGCCGGAAAAATCCTCGGAACAAACGTATACCATCAGGTTTGGCTTTTCATGTTTCAGATACTCTTCGATATTAACGGTGCAGGTGAACATGGACTGAAAAAAGTTGAACATCAATAACTCCAGGCAATGCCCCAATCGCAATCCCCGGTATTCCGTAAAATCTTTCCCCGTGTTTTTATCTTGAAACCAGCTCTGGGCATATGTTTTTGATTGCTCAAAAATCCCGGCATAGGGTTGGGTGGATTTTCTGTCATAAACGCAATCGTGATCCAATCCTTTTTCTTCAAGAAACTTTGAAAGAAAATAATTGAGCGAAAGAAGTTTTGTCCCAGGAAATGTCTCCGAAAGCCTTTGGTAAAGCTCGAAATAATTCTCGAAAGTTTCCTTATTATAAAAAGCAAAGACCATGCGCGAATCTTCAGGTATCGCGGCTAAGTAATCTTCAATCTGATACGCGGGAATTGTGCGGTGAGATAACGGCATAAAAAATTATCAAGAAACAAGGCGATGTTTTTTGAGATCAAGGAAGTGTGTTCGGTGGGCGACCAGGGTAACGCTATTCAGGTTCGCCCCATTCATCCAGCCAGGTGAGAAAAACGCTGTTTTGCCCCGTCTTCAGATACCTTCGAAACTCCTCGACTTTGTCCAGCTCAACAATGTTGATGAAGATTCTTCCCTGTTCGTTTAAAACCAGGGCCGTTTTGAAACCTTCATTTTTTAAACGGTTGTTCACGGAGGGTGCAATATATAATCCCCAGGAATAGGCCGTCACGTCGTTTTCCCTGCCGGATGGGGTTTTAAACGATATCATCTCGTTCTCCTCCAGGCGGATTTTTCCATAATCCCGCGTGGTGGCGGTTTTCTGTTTAAACTCCCTGGGTTTTTCGTAAAGTTCCAGTTTCATAATATGTTTACTCCAATTTTTTCTGCGCGGTGCCTGCTCCGCATGAAAGAGATTATTGTTTCCGCAAATTACAACCCTTTCAGATAATCGGGCATATACCACTGCCCCCTGGAATCTTGTTTCCAGATATCATGGTTGCGAAATTTTTCCAGAATCTCCCAGAAACGTTCCTCGGAAATTTTGAGGAATTTGCACAGGCAGGCGATGTGTCTCCTGGGGGGTTCGACCTTGGTTGCCTTGATAAGTTGAATCCCTTCCTCCCGGGTCATTCTGCCGTTTCTTATTTCGACGCTTACATTGTCAAAAAGCCGGGTCACGCCAAATTTATACCATTTGATAAAATGGTGAACCACAATGAAATCGCAGTCGAGGTCGGCGAAATTGTAAAGACCCATTATCGGTCCGTCCTTGCGTTCTTGGAAACCGCATTCCTTGGCGATCGCAAAATTTTCATAAGGATCCCACTTGAAATAATAGCCGAGGAAAATAGATTGAACTTTTGCCTCCGCCAGCTCTTCTTCCGATGGGAAAGTGTATGGATAGAGGTCCTGGGCGGTTAGGTTTTCATCGACCCAGTCTTCCACGGTCGTACCGTTGCAACAGCCATATTTTTTGACCCAGTTTAGATCCAAATAAGGGTTCTTTCGGTCGTCGTCATCTCCTCCATATTCCATCTGCGTACTCTCTCCCCAAATCACGAGAGGAATTTTGTAATTGACCGCGATGCGCGCCGTGGAGGCAAAGGCGGCCATATGGAAGGGGAGGCCCGGGTTTCCGGCTTTTTCCAGCGCCTTGCAAACAAACTTCCTTTCCGTTTCCGGATTGATGGATAAGCCTATGTGGTCCACGCCCATGTTAACAAGGTTTTCCAGGTTTCTGCGTCCCAGTTCCGTGCCTGCCGGTGTCTGGAGAGTAAAGCACAGCGGACGCAACTTATAAACATTCTTGATCATATGGACCTGATAGGTGCTGTCTTTCCCTCCACTAACCGGTATCAGACAATCGTAATTGCCTGCATTTCCTCTAAATTCCTCGATAATCTTTTCGAGCTGGTCTTTTCTTTGGTCCCAGTCGATTGTTTTTATTTTTTCTTCATGGCCGACACAGGCCGCGCACACCCCGTCTTCATTTAAAAAAGCGCCTGGGCGCGTATCCGGCAAAACACATTTCTTGCAATACATCACATAAATACTCCGATAATTTCTTCGCCAATTCCCACGAGAATCCTTACATGACACGGCGATTGTTATTTGTTTTAGCTCATTTCCACAACAAACTCAACCGCGGAGCCCACCCGGCCCGCAACTTTGGCCGCCGCACTCCGGTTTGTACGCGGGTGACAAAAAAAACCGGGAAAGGCTCCAATGAACTTTTTAAATCGCCCGCCACCCGGCCATTTTGCTTTGTAATTTCCAAAGCGATTACTCCCTTAATTTTTCTTGCGTTTTCCGTATGTTTGATTTCCTTTAGTATGGGCAGATTGAAAAAAACGATCACGGCTCCTCATCGTACTGA
>JBHHYO010000057.1:0-17787 GCA_046757665.1 Nitrospinales bacterium | reverse complement strand
TCCCCCACTCCCTGATGGTGTACCGGACGATTGCCTCCAGATCGGAATCCGCATCCTCCGTTAATTCGTAAAGCGGCATTATTTCGGTTTCCGCCGGACATCCTTAAAAATCCGGCGGGCGGACCGGGAAGACGTTTTCCCGCGCTCCGCCGCCTCGATACGGGGTTTCAGAAACTCCTCCAGTTTTTGCAAGGCCTCTTCTTCAGACAAAGAGTCCCTGTCGGGAAGAGGCGGCAAGGCCCGTTCCAGAACATAGTCCTTGATGCTTTTACCGGCGAGTGCGGCCACGGCTTTGAGACGTTGATGCTGTTCCGGGGTGATCTCAATGGAAAGACGGCGCATTGTATTCTCCTTATACTGAATCTCTTCCACAAGAATACAATAATTTGATAATTTTGCAAATAATGGATATTTGTTGTTATGTGCGGTTGGCTTTGCAGGATAAGGGCAGGCACTGCCGAAGAAAAACCCCATCAATTGCAAGAGACTGGCCTACATCTCGAAAAGCTCGGCATGGGAGCCGGTGCGGACCAGTCGCCAACCAGTTTTTAAATAAATCGCCGGTATTTTTAAACCGTGCGGCGTTGGGTTGCCTTGCCATCGGCTGAAATGGCAGGTTTCCCGACCTGATTTCCAGCGGGGAAATAGAGCCGTTGCCACCCCGCGGACATCGGCGCCTTTCGACAAGCTCGAGGTGACAATTTTCCCCGTTTCATTTTTCCCAAAAAAACCGATCAAAACGGCTATAATATCCGAGAAAACTTTCAAATTATGACACAACATTAAAAAAACTCCATGAGCTTGCGGAATATAAAAAATGAAGCTTCAAAAAAAGCCTTCCTGACAGCCCTCGTCGTCGGCACGGTTCTTAATCTGGTCAATAACGGCGAATACATCGCCATGTTGCTTGAATCGGCTTCGTTTTCCTGGGAAAGTTTTTGGAAAATTTCCGCGAACTATATGGTGCCTTTTATCGTCGCGTTGTACTCGCAACGGTTTTTCACGTCCATCTACCTGGCCTTGCGCAACATTAAAAATGCTTTTTACATGGTGGACCGCAAGGGCAGGGTGGTTTTTGTCAGCAACAAGCTGGTGGATGAAATAAACAAAATTATCGGAGACTCGCCGGGGCGGCAATTGGCTTATCACGACCTTATCGGGATGAACATAAAGGATCTCCGCTCGGAGTTCGGTTTTGATGAAAAGGAAACCGAGGAAATTCTGAAAAAATTTAAAGCTTATGGAGAGGTGGATGCCTATCGTCAAGTCATCGGCAAGCTGGTGAACGGCAGGCGTTATGGCTTGATCGCTTCATCGAACCTTGCTCTTGTCAGGAACCCTTTCTTTCCGGCTCAAGGCATGTTCATTCCCCGCGAGGATTTGAGCCGCATGGAACGGGGAGTGGTCATGATGCTGGCCAAGGCGGCGGAAGGCAGGAATGGGAATTGCGCCGATCGCATCACGAAAATGCGCAAGCATTGCCGCGTGTTGGGTCGGAAGCTGGGGTTGTCGGAAGATGATATGGAAGCCCTCGACGCCGGCGCCGTTTTGCACGACGTGGGGAATGTCGGCATTGCGGACAGCGTCCTGAACAAACCGGGGGAATTGGCCCCCGATGAATGGGAAATCATGAAAACGCATACCGTAAAAGGCGGCGAGATTCTCAGGAACGGCAACAATGACTTTTTTTCCAGGGTGGCCGTCATTGCCGAACAGCATCATGAACACTATGACGGCTCCGGTTACCCCGGGGGCCTGAAGGGTGAAGAGATCGACTTGCTGGCGCGGATCGTCGCGGTGGTGGACACTTTCAATGTCTTGACCGGTGAACGTGACGGCAAGAAAGAATTTTCAAGTGAAGAAGTCTTCAAGGAAATGAAAGCCCGGAAAGGCAAAGAGCTCGATCCTGTTATTTTGGACGCTTTCTTGAGCGTGTAAAAAGCCTCCTTCCTTGAGAGACTCTTGCGCAAGCCCCCTTGTTTGATCGTCATTGCGAGGCGGGAGCCGAAGCAATCCAGAAAAGCGCTCCGGGCGTGGCCCGGCTGGATCGCCACGCCGCCGGCCGCGGCTCGCGATGATACCGGGGGCGGCGAAGAATCTCAACTTATGCAAAAAAAAACCCTTCTCCGAAGGGGGGTTTGGGGGATTGGCTCTTCAATGACGAGGGTCAGTGGGAGCCGGTTCGGCGGCTTTTCATGGCGGAGTCGATTTCGCGGTCGGCCTGGCGTTTTTTGATGGCGGCGCGTTTGTCATGGAGTTTTTTGCTCTTGGCGAGAGCCAGCTCGACTTTTGCCCGGCCCTCCTTGAAATACAGTTTCAGGGGAATCAGGTTATAGCCCTGCTCCCGCACCTTGCCGATGAGCCGGTCGATTTCTTTTTTGTGAAGCAGGAGTTTGCGTTTTCTCGTGGGATGGTGGTTGTACCGGTTGCCCGCTTCGTAAGGGCTGATGTGGGCGCTGACCAGGTACGCCTCGCCGCCCTGGATGTCGGCAAAGCTGTCCACCAGGTTGGCCTTGCCCTGGCGCATGGATTTGACCTCGGTGCCGAGGAGCGCCAGGCCCGCCTCCAGGGTTTCCTCGATGAAATAGTTGTGGCGGGCTTTTTTGTTCTGGCAGACGATCTTGATCCCGTTCATTTCCCGGTCCGGTTCGCGGTGACGGTGATGGCGGCGCCGACCCGGCTTTTGAAACGTTCGGCGGCCGCGGCCTCGCGGCAAAAAACCTCCAGGCATCCCCAGCTGTTCAGGATACACCCCGGCTCTCCTTTTTGACACCGCGAATAACTGTCCACCATCGCTCCCGCGGACTTGCCGCCGACGCGGATTTTCAGGGCATCCGTTTTCACCGCAAAGTACCGGTGCAGGAGTTCCGCGGAAATGTTGGACATCAAATTGCCGAACCGGTCGATATGCACAATTTCTCCTTTTAATGTATTGCGCTGGAACGACGGCTGGGGCAGGGCGAGCGTTTTGGGATCGCGGACGCGGGCGCCCATTTTGGACAAGGGCGTTCCCCTGGCGAGCCACGCGGCGGCGGGCGCGAACACGTCCCGGCCATGGAAGGTCGCGGACACCGGATGCAAAAAATATTTCGACTGCGTCAATTCGTAAACCCGTCCGGCGTCCGCGTCGAGAATCGGCGTGAGCGCCCCGTTGTCGGGGGCGACGAAGCGGTGCCCGCCGGTTTTCGCCGCCAGCGCCCGCCGCCCGCCGCCGACTCCGGGATCGACCACCACCAGGTGCACCGTGTTTTCCGGAAACCAGGAAAAGGCCGATTGCAGGGTGTAGGCGGCTTGCCGGACGTTTTGCGGCTCGATCCGGTGGGTGATATCGACCAGCTCCGCCGTCGGCGCGATGCGCAGGATGACCCCCTTCATGATGCCGACGAAAGGATCGTCGAGGCCGAAATCGGTGGTGAGGGTTATGATGGGACGCATCCGGAAACTTGCCGTTCCGAGACTTGCTCGACGGTGACGGGGACGATCCGGTTGACGAACGCTTCGCCGCCGGAAACGCTGACGGGAATATAATGTTCCGAACGGCCCCGGAACAGCCCGGAAACGGGGTCGGCGCGGGTTTCGATGAGCACGGAGACCGTCCGCCCCAAAAACCGCCGGCGGAATTGCAAGGCCTTCCGGTTCCCCAGATCGGTCAGCAGTTTGTGGCGCATTTTCTTGACCGCCTTGGGCACGGCGTCTTTCAACGAATACGCTTCCGTTCCCTTCCTGCCGGAATAGGAAAAAACGTGCAGGTAGGAAAACGGCAGGCTCTCGACGAGCTTCAACGTGTTTTCGAACATGGCGTCGGTTTCGCCGGGAAAGCCGACGATGACGTCCGCGCCCAGGCCCAGGTTGGGGATGGCGTCCAGGGCGCGGTGGACGGCGTCGAGGTACTGCTGTGAACGGTAATTGCGCCGCATCCGCGCCAGCACCGAGTCGTCGCCGCTTTGCAGGGGAACGTGCAGGTGCGGACACAGGTTTTCATGCTCCGCGATCAGGCGGATGAGGGCGTCGTCGATTTCCATGGGGTTGATGGAACTCAAACGCACGCGGAAATCGCCCGGCAGTTTCATAACATCCGCGACCAGCGCGGAGAAGGTTTGGGGAACGTCGAAGTCCATGCCGTAGGTTCCCAGGTTGATGCCCGTCAGGGTGATCTCCTTGTAGCCGGCGTCGGCGGCGGTTTGCACGTTGCGGAGAACGTTTGCCCGGGCGTCGCTGAGAGATCGGCCGCGCGCCTTGACGACGGTGCAGAAGGAACAGCGTTCGTCGCAACCGGTTTGCACTTTGATGAACGCCTTCGTTTTCCCCGGGAAATGAGTTACGGGAACGGTTGTGAAGACCCGGCTACGGGAAAGGTCCGACATGCGGACGAGCGGCGCGCCGGGTTTCTCCGCCGCCGGGGGCTCGCCGGTGCGTGCCGCCGTGAGCAACCGCTTGATGGCGGACGCAATGTCGAGCTTGTCGGCGTTGCCCAGAACCAGATCGAGGCCGGGTATCTCCGCGACCTCCGCCGGACTGTTTTGCGCGTAGCAACCGGTAAAGACCACCCGCGCATTTTCATTGATGCCAAGGGATTTTTTGACCGCCAGACGGGAGCTGTAATCGCTTTTCCCCGTCACGGTGCAGGAGTTGACGACGTAAACGTCGGCCTTTTCCCGGGCGTCAACGATACGGAAACCGTCATGTTCCAGCAGGGTTTGCATTTCCGCGGTATCGTGTTGATTGGAACGGCAACCCAGTGTGGTGAAGGCGACCTTCATTTTATCTGCTCCCATTGAAACGCAGATTTGCGCGATAAAGTCATCATAGACCAGGCTCGGCGGATGAATCAACTTGTAAATCGGGGTGTAACGGGATAAGGCCCGGTTTATTGTTGACCGAAAAAAACGAGTTTGTTAGAATCGCTTCATCCGATTTCGACGCAGAGAAAGGGGTTTCCTCGATTTTCCGGAAATCGTTGCGCCTGAGCCTCAACCCCCGTGCCGCCGCATGAAAAAAGTAAAACAAGATGTTCGTTCCTTCCTGGAAAAGTGGCTGGATATAAGCGTCAAGCAATACGTCGCCAAGATGGATGGAAAACAGAACGGCCGGCTTTTCGAACTCATCGTCGGCGGGGTTGAAAAACCCCTGGTGGAGATCGTGCTCACCGAGACCGGGGGCAACCGCACCCGGGCGGCCAATATCCTGGGCATTAACCGCAACACCTTGAGCAAAAAAATCAAGGATTACAAAATAAAATGCGGCAAAAAGCCCTAGCGGCCGTCATTCTGGCGGCCGGCAGGGGAGTCAGAATGAACTCTCCTCTTGCCAAGGTCCTCCATCCACTTTCCTCGAAACCGCTGTTAGCTTACGTTCTGGACACGGTGTTTGCGCTGGCCCCGGACCGGGTGATTGTCGTGGTGGGTTTTCAGTCGGAGCGCGTGGCCGCCGCGTTTCCAGACCCCCGCATCGAGTTTGT
Organism: Nitrospinales bacterium; assembly: GCA_046757665.1. Taxonomy (GTDB): domain Bacteria; phylum Nitrospinota; class Nitrospinia; order Nitrospinales; family JAJDAT01; genus JBHHYO01. The sequence goes on along the minus strand of JBHHYO010000057.1, from coordinate 12,329 downwards.
GGAGCAAAAAGAGCAGAAGGGAACGGGGCACGCCGTCTTGCAGGCGGAATCGGCATTGCGCGATTTTCGGGGCGACCTCCTGGTCTTGTGCGGCGACATGCCTTTTATCAAGGCGTCCACGCTGGAAAACCTGATGGCGCATCATCGGAAAACCGATGCCGATTGCACCTTGTTGATTCTCAAGACGGAACAGCCCAGGGATTTCGGGCGGATTCTCCGCGACGAAAAGGGACGGATTGCCGGTATCGTCGAAAACCGTGACGCCGATGCCCGGCAAAAAACTATTGACGAATACAATGCCGGCGTTTATTGTTTTGACAAGGACCTGGTTTTTGAAGCCATAAATCAGCTCGACAATAATAATTCACAAGCGGAATATTATTTGACCGACACCATCCGGAACCTTGCGCGCCATCGATCGGCCGTTCAATTCGTTCAAACCGGGGATGCCGATGAGGTCCTCGGCATCAATTGCGAGGAAGATTTAAAAAGAGCGGAGCGGATTTTGACCGGTCGTCCCTTCTGATAAAACCTCGTCACGCCAACATCAAGAGCCTGTCATGAAAGCCGTCATCCTTGCCGCCGGGAAGGGGAGCAATTTATCCCCGTTCTCCAAGACACGCCCCATTCCCATGGTCAGCGTCGCCGGGAACTATCTTTTCGACAACACCATCAACCTGTTGAAAAAATCGGGAATCAACGATATCTTTGTCGTCGTCGGGCACCAGAAGGAAAAAGTGATCGAGCACATCGGCGAGCATGTCCACAATGGGTTGAACATCCAATATGTGGAACAGAAAAAAATCGGCGAAATCGGCCGTGCCGTGTTCCAGATGAAGAACAAAATTCTTCAAGGGGAATATTTCCTGCTGGTCTATGGCGATACGGTCACCTCCGCCAACATATTCGCCAAGATCGAGCAGTCCTTCCATTCGTTCAAGAGTCCGGTCGCGTCGATTTGCCTGCCGCCGTCGAACAAGATGTTCGGCAACGTATTCTTGAACGCGCAAATGAAAATCACCCGAATCATCGAAAAACCCAAAGGCGGCGAGCTGGGCAATTATGTTCTGGCTGGAGCGTACATTCTGCCCTCGAGCTTTTTCCGGCATTTGCAGGAAAACCAGTGCTCCATGGAAAAAGCCGTTGGCAGTATGCTGGAAGAGGAGGGACTCCGCGCTTCCATGTGGGAAGACGAGTGGCTGGATATCGTGCATCCCTGGGAAATCCTGACCGCCAACAAAATCATCATGGATTCCTGGGAGGAGTCCTCGATCGCCAAATCCGCCGTTATGGAAGGCAACGTCACGATTCTCGGCACCGTCAAAATCGCCGAGGGCGCGGTCATCAAGGCGGGAGCGGTTTTGGAGGGGCCTTGTTCCATCGGTAAAAACTGCTACATCGGCAACAACTCCCTGGTTCGCAGTTACACGTCCCTGGGCGACAATTGTTCGGTGGGCTACGGAGTCGAGCTGAAAAACTGCGTGGTGTTCGGCAATACCAGCGTCGGCCGGTTATCCTTTATCGGCGACAGCGTTCTTGGAGAAAACGTGGATTTCGGCGCGGGGTCCATGACCGTGAACCGCGCCGTTGACTGGAAACCGGTCCGCGTCAAGGTCGGCAAAAACATCATCAACACCGGGCGGGAGAAACTCGGAGCGTTCATAGGGGATAACGTAATCATTGGGGCGGGCAATACCCTCCGGCCCGGAACGGTGATTGCCCCGAACAAAACATTACCCGCCCGTTATTCCGTTACTACCCGTTAACCGTCGAGCGAGCCCTTCTCATGTGCGGCATCAGTGGCATTGTCGGATTGAAAGATATTTCGGCCTCGTTGTTCCAGTGTATTCGCAACCTGGAGTATCGGGGGTACGACTCCTGCGGCGTCGCCCTCATGAACCGGGGACACCTCGTTCTTAAAAAGAACGTCGGCGACGTTGAAACATTTTATCGAAAAGACAACGTCCTGCGGCACAAAAGCAAGATCGGCATTGCCCATACCCGATGGGCGACTCACGGCACGGTCACGCGGGACAACACCCATCCGTTTTCCTCTTGCGACAAAAGTTTCGCGGTGGTTCACAACGGCATCATCTCCAATTACCGGGCCTTGAGGGAAACGCTCCGGGAGGAAGGGCATCAATTCGTCTCCGAGACCGACACCGAAGTTATCCCGCATCTTCTGGAGAAATTTTTCCGCGAGGACCATGATGTGGAATCGGCCTTGAGGAAAACCCTGGATTCGTTGGACGGTACCTTTGCCCTGGCATTTCTTTGCGTTCACCAACCGGGCCAGATTTTCTGCGCCAAGCGCGAGTCGCCGCTGATGCTGGGAATCGGCGACGAACAGAAGTTCGTCGGCTCCGACCTCAACTCATTCATCGATTTTACGAAGAACGCCGTCATTATCGAGGATGGGGAATATGCCATTCTTTCCAAGGACAGCTATATCGTAAAAAACCGGGTGACCGGGGAAGAAATACCCAAAACGATTATGAAAATCGAATGGGACGGCGAAGCCTCCAAGAAGAGCGGCTATCCCCATTACATGCTCAAGGAAATTTACGAGCAACCGCAAACGGTCATCAACGCGCTGGAGGCGGACCCGGAGGTCCTGGATGACGTGGCGGAAATGATTCTGCACAGCGACACCGCGTATCTGGTGGGGGTGGGAACAACTTATTATGTGGCAAAATTCGGCAAGTATGCGTTTTCCAGCCTGGCGGGAGAGTTCCTGCCGTCCATCAGTTCCGACGAATTCGCTTCCCTCGCCAAGGTGAACAGGAAAAGCGCGGTCCTGGCGATTTCCCAATCCGGCGAAACCTACGATACCCTCGCGGCGTTGAAATACGCCAGGACGCGGGGGGCAAAAACCGCGGCCATCGTCAATATGATGGGGTCGTCCATGGCGCGGCTTGTCGATAAAACCATTCTGCAAGGCTCGGGACCGGAAATATGCGTTATCAGCACCAAGGCGGCTTTTTCGCAAATGGTGATCCTGCTGATGATCGCCCTGCGCCTGGCCGTGAAAAAAAAGCAAATCACGCGCAGAGAATTTGACAAATCCATCGCCGAACTTCACGAACTGCCGGAAATCATTCACGGCATTTTGAACGAACGCTCCGGGTTCATTCACCGAATCGCCCACAAATACCGAAACGTCAAGCACTGGCTGTACTTGGGGCGCGGCGTTTACTATCCCATCGCCCTGGAGTCGGCGTTGAAAATGAAGGAAGTGGCCTATGTCCATGCGGAAGGGATGCCGGGCGGGTTCCTGAAACACGGCACCCTGGCTATGATCGACGAGGACATCTATTCCATTATTTTTTTCCCGCCGGAATGCGAAAAAGACCTTTACGAATCGACACTGCGCAGTCTGGAGGAAATCCGCGCGCGCTCCGGTTTTGTTCTGGGGATTCATTTCGGCGCCCGGGGAAAAAACAAGAATCTGTTCAGCGAAGAATTGATCCTGCCCTCCGTTTCCCCGATCATAGCGCCTTTCCTGCAAATGGTGATCGCCCAGTTGTTCGCGTATTTTACGGCGACGTCTCTCAAGCGCAACATCGACAAACCGCGCGCCCTGGCCAAATCCGTGACCGTGGGATAAGAAAAAACGAAAAATGAAAATGACAAAACCGGCTTTGACCATAGCGGGCTCCGATCCGTCCGGCGGCGCGGGAATCCAGGCCGACCTCAAAACTTTCGCGGCGCATGAGGTCCCCGGCGTTTCCGTCATCACCTCCGTCACGTCGCAGAATTCTCGAGGCGTTCAGGAAACTTACGACCTTCCCGTTGAAGTGGTCGCCGCGCAGTTGAATTCGGTTTTCTCCGATTCAAGGCCCTCGGCGGTGAAAACCGGGATGCTGGGCAACGAGACATTGGTAGAATGCGTGGCGGATCGATTGCGGCGTTACCGCATAAGAAAAATCGTGGTCGATCCCGTGATCCGCTCCTCAAGCCGGAAAACCTTGTTGTCCGGCAAAGGCGTGGAAGCGTTGAAATCGAAATTACTGCCGCTCGCCTTGCTGGTTACGCCCAACCTGCCGGAAGCGGAGGCCCTGTCCGGCCTGCGGATCGTCACTCCGGCGGATCGGATCAAGGCGGCACGGGCGATCCTGAAAACCGGAGTAAAGAATGTCCTGATCAAGGGCGGTCATGCCAGAGGCAACGCCGACGACCTGTTCTACGATGGCCGCCACGCGGTGATTTTGGAGTCCCGGCGGTTGGCTCGCGGCAACCTGCATGGAACCGGCTGTGTGTTTTCCGCGGCTATCGTTGCGGGGCTGGCCTCGGGGCAGGACTTGCCGTCGGCGGTCCGGCAAGCCAAGAAATTCATCAGCCAGGCGATCCTGCAAGCAGGGCAGGCCGTTCAAGCGGGAAACGGCGCAACTAACCTGGAACCCTTGTCGTCGCTTTACGAGAGCCGGGAGCGGCTCGACTTGTTTCAGCGTGTTGCCGCGGCAGTAGAAGTTTTGCGGGAAAATAAAATCGGCGCATTGATCCCGGAAGTCCAGTCCAACATCGGCGTGGGCCTGAGGGCGGCAAGCGTTGAGGGCGATGTCATCGCTTTCCCGGCGCGCATCGTAAAAAAAGGGCGGGATATCCTCGTCCCCGCGCCGCCGGAATTTGGCGCTTCCAAACATGTCGCGCACATTGTCTTGACGGTGATGCGGTTCGACCCTTCCAAGCGGGCCGTAATGAACCTCAAGTATAGCGGCGCCATTTTGAAAATCTGCAAGCGCCTGAAATTCAAAATCGCTTCCTTCAGCCGCTCGAACGAACCCCGGCATGTCAGGACAAGAGAAGGGTCCAGCCTGGAATGGGGAACGGCAAAGGCCATCCGCGATTACGGAAAAGTTCCGGACATTATCTATGACCTCGGCGGCATGGGGAAGGAAGAGATGATCCGGGTGATCGCCGACGATGTGGAGTCCCTGGTGGATAAGGTTTTGCGGATCAACCGGGCGATTTGATTTGCCCGGCGGCGCGCCGTGTGCGGCGGTTTACAGCAACGTCCGGTCGATCATGATCTGGGAGTTTTCCCGCAAGGCAGTTATCCAGTCGTTGAAAATAAGGTCGCCCTTGGATTTTCGCAATCGCGTGTAAATGGATTTGAGTTGCGTTTCGTCGGGTTCGCCCGCGGGTAGCTTGTCGGTTACCTGAATCAGGTAATATTTTCTGTTGGCGAACGCCATGGTGGTGTCTTCTTTATCCAGGGCAAACACTTCATCCTTGATGGATTGAACGGCGCCGATGCCCGGGATGGAGTCCAAGGCGCTGAAAAAGGGCGTGTGCTTGATCTCGAGCCCCGCGCTTTTAGCGACTTTTTTGAGGGTTTTGTTTTTCTTGATCTGGTCGGCAAATACTTTGACGTTTTCGGCAGTGAGCGTCGTGCTCTTTTCGCGGCGAATGGCTTCGGTCAGCAGTTCCTGCACATCGGCGATGTCCTGAATATAAGCGGGTTTCCTTTCCTTGATTTTCAGGAGATAAGAAGCCTCCGCGGTGAAAACGGGGTCGCTCACCTGATGGTCCTTGAGCAGAAAAGCCGTATTGAAAAACTCGGGCACGACACCGATATCCGCGACTTCATGCTCTTCGCGTGAGATGAAGTCGGTGACTTTGACTTCGCTTTCCTGTTCCATGGCGGCGCGGGCCAGGTCGTTGTCGGCCCTTGCGGAACGGCTGATGCGCTTGATGATTCGGCGGACCCTTTGACGCGACTTGATTTCTTTCAAATTTTGAATGATGGTGTCCCGAACCTCTTCCAGGGGCTGGGTTCTCGCTTCTTTTTTTTCGTCGAGCCGGATGATATGGTATCCGAAAGGCGTGAGCACCGGATCGCTGATCTCGCCTGGTTTCAACTTGTCCAGGGCTTTTTCAAACGGCGCAACCATTGTGCCGCGGCCGAACTGGCCCAAGTCGCCGCCGACGGCTCCCGACGCCTTGTCATCGGAGTGAGTTTTGGCCATCTTGGCGAAATCCACGCCGCCCCTGATTTTTTTGAGAACCGTTTCCGCCTCTTTCCTGGCTTTCTCCCGTTCTTCGTTCAGCTTCTTTTCCTTTTCCTCCTTGGGAGCGTTTTCATCAAAATCCGGCGGGCGGATACTGAATAGAATGTGGCTTGCCCGGAATTTTTCCTCCTGGAAAAACAGGGCAACCTGGGATTTGTAATAATCCTGGATGTCTTCCTCGCTGGGCGTGATCTCGGACGAAAACTTTTTGTTGTCCAGTTTGACGTATTGAACCTTGATCTGCTCGGGTTTTTCGAAGAGGAATTTGTTTTTCTCGTAAAATTCTTTTTTCTCCTCTTCCGTGATTTTTCCAAGAGCCTTGAAATAGTCCTCGGGCAACACGACGTAATCGAACTTTACTTTGTCTTCTTCCTGCTTGAACGCCTCGAGCACTTCATTTTCCGAGACGACGACCTGGTCCTTGATCAGTTGCTCGACTTTTCCCATCAGTAATGCTTCCCGCTGGTTCGATTCGAATTCCTGGGGGCTGGTGCGCTGGTATTTCAGGTAGTTTTGATAAATCCGGGAATTGAATTTGTTGTCTCTCTGGAAAGTGGGAATTTTCTTTATATGACCGATCAATTCATCGTCGGTGACGCGGATGTGATTTTCACTGGCTTGCAGAAGCAGAAGTTTTTTCTGGATCAAACCGTCCAGGGCGGCGGTTTTCAAATCCAGCTTTTCGATCATATCCTGCGAAAACTGGTTCCGGAACTGGTTCCGGTAATAATCGATCAGGCTGTTGAAGGTTTTTTGGTATTCACCCTGGTTGATTTTGACGCCGTTGACGGTTGCCACAACTCCCCCACGCGATGAGGATGCCCCGCCCATGCCCCAGGAATAAAAAATGGTGCCGACGAAGGCAAAAACGATAACCCATAATATGCTTTTAATCAGCCAGGAATCGGCATGTTTTCTCACGAGATGCAACATTAGGGAAGGCTCCTTTGCGTAGGTCTTTTCAGAATAATTTTGAACTAAACATTATATACAACGTCGGCGGTGGAACACAACTTTTAATAAAGTAAAACAGGCCGGTTCACCCGGTTTCGCGGAGCCGTACCCGCTGGCGGCTTTGGTTTTAGGTTGAAATTTACCATGCCGCTTGTTATAAAGATAAACGAGCTGGGATTTACTTAAAAATTAAAAAACAAATAGTTACGCAGACCTTTAAAAGGAAAACCTTGTGCTTAATTCATTTTGGGGGATGTTTTCAAATGATTTAGCCATAGACCTCGGAACCGCAAATACGCTGGTTTACGCAAAGGGGAGGGGTATTGTCCTGCGCGAGCCTTCCGTTGTAGCCATCCATAGCCATTCCAGGCAAGTTCTGGCGGTGGGTACCGAAGCCAAGCAGATGCTGGGACGGGCGCCCAGTAGCATCACCGCCATCCGGCCCATGAAAGATGGCGTCATCGCCAATTTTGAAGTGACGGAGATCATGATCCGCCACTTTATCCAAAAAGTGCACAACCGAAAAACCGTGGTCCGCCCTCGCGTGATTGTCGCCGTTCCATCGGGAATCACCCAGGTGGAAATGCGAGCCGTCCGCGACTCCGCGTTGTCCGCCGGCGCACGCGAGGTTTTTCTGGTCGAGGAACCCATGGCGGCGGCGGTGGGCGTCGACTTGCCGGTGCGTGAACCGACCGGAAACATGATCATCGATATCGGCGGCGGCACCACGGAGGTCGCCATCATTTCCATGTCCGGAATCGTTTACAGCAAATCCGTCCGCGTCGCCGGCGACGAAATGGACGAAGCCATCGTCAATTATATCAAGAGAAAATATAACCTCCTCATCGGAGAACGCTCCGCCGAGCAAATCAAAATCAATATCGGATCCGCACACCCCCTGGAAAAGCAGATCACCATGGAAGTCAAGGGAAGAGACCTGGTGGCCGGCGTTCCCAAGACACTGCTGATCTCCGACGAGGAAATCCGCGAATCCCTGGCGGAAACCTTCAGCACCATCGTCGAGGCGGTGAAAATCGCCCTGGAGCGCACCCCGCCGGAACTGGCCGCGGATATCGTCGACAAGGGCGTTGTCGTCGCCGGCGGCGGATCCTTGATCAAGGGACTGGATACCCTACTGCGCGAGGCCACCGGCTTGCCCATCACCTTGGCCGAAGACCCGCTCTCCGCTGTCGCCCTGGGTACCGGAAGAGTTTTGGATGATGCGAACCTGCTCAGCAAGGTCGCCCTCTAATTGTGTTGAACAAGGAAGCCAAAGGAAAAAACCTCGTCGTTGTCCTCTCCTCGATTTTCCTGATCGCCTTCGCCCTGATCACCATCAATATCAAATCCGACAAGACCGCGGACTTCCTCGAGTCCCCTTTTGTCTGGATCGTTTCGCCTTTTCAGTCCCTCTTCACAAGCGCCGTCGACTCGGTTTCCGAGGTCGTGAACCATTATCTCTTCCTCGTCGAGGTCTCCAGGGAAAATGAAGCCCTGAAACGGCAAGTCGCTCTCTTGAAGCAGGAGAAAAACCGTTTGCGGGAACAATTGCTCCATCATGAAAGAATCCGTAACCTCCTGGAGCGTCAAGGCGGCCGGGAGGGGCGGGTCGAGGCGGCGTCCGTCATCGGCAGGGACGCGACGCAATGGTCGAAAGTCGTTTTTATCGACAAGGGGGTCAACCGGGGCATCCGCGAAAATTACGCCGTGGTCACGCACCTGGGAGTGGTCGGGCGCGTGATTCAGGCCGGCGCCAATGCCTCCAAGGTCCTCCTGATCACCGATAGTCGAAGCGCCGTCGATGTCCTGTTCCAGGGGTCCCGCGTTTCCGGCGTGATGGTGGGAACCGGCGGGGAAGAGTGCGACGTGCGGTTTGTGCCCATCGACGCTGTCGTCCATGTCGGCGACAAAATTATTTCCTCCGGCATGGGCGCCATTTTCCCCAAGGGGCTGGTCGTGGGTACCGTGGCCCGGGTGACGAAAAAGAAACAAGGCCTGTTCCAGAAAATTACCGCCACCCCAAACGCCGACCTCGCCCGGCTGGAGGAAGTGCTCGTGCTTTTGCGCGGAATGGAAAAATAACGCCATGGCTTTTTTAGGCTATTCCCTGTTTTTAATTCTCCTGTTTGCCGTCCAGACCACCTGGCTCGGCCTGTTTTCCGTCGCCGGAGTGACGCCCGACCTGGCGCTGATCTTCGCCCTGTATTGCGGGATTTATTTTCAGGGGAATACCGGAGTGGCCCTGGCGGGAGCCACGGGGTTCCTGCAAGACTGCCTTTCCGGGGGACTGCTCGGCGTCAACATGCTTTCCAAAAGCCTGATCGGCCTGTTCATCTCCAACCTGAAAGACCAGTTGTTGCTCGAAAATATCCCCACGGTTTGCCTGTTGCTGGCCCTGGCTGCTTTTTTTGACGGCTTGGTTTACTATGCCGTTTCCGCTATCTTGTTAAAGGGGGGGATGCCCGAGGGATTTTTCCTCACCTCGCTCCCGGTTTTTGCCGTTTATAACGCCGTTGCCGGCCCCCTGCTGTTTCTCGTTCTCAACCGGATCAAAAAACGTTTCCAACGGAAGAACCCCACGTTCTCGTTATGAGTCTTTACCAGTACAAGGCGGATGTTTCCGAGGATGTCCGCAAGCGGATCAAGATTTTTGCGATCCTGGTGATTGTAGGCTTTCTGGGTTTGTGGATGCGGATTTGGTACCTGCAAATCATCAAAAGCCAGCATTTCCGCGGCATGTCGGAAAGCAACCGCATCCGTTTGGTTTCCTTGCCCGGCTACCGGGGAATGATGAAGGACCGGAACGGTGAAACCCTGGTCAACATCCGCCCGTCCTTCAACCTCTACATCCGGCCGGAAGATGTCAAGGACCTGTCGAAAACCCTGACCGCGCTGGCGCGGAAAATCGACTTCGACGGCGACAAGGCAAAACAAAACCTCCGCAAGGCCCGCCCGTTCCAGGACGTCCTCGTGAAAGCGGACATCAGCCGCCAGGAAGTGGCCATCCTGGAGGAAAATAAATTGAGCCTGCCGGGCGTCAACCTCAAAGTGGTGCCCTTGAGAAATTATGTGTATGACGACATGGCCTCCCAAACCCTGGGCTTCCTGGGAGAAATCTCCAGGGCCAAGCTGGAAAACCCCCGGTACGCCAATTACCGGCAAGGCGACCTGATCGGCAAGGATGGGCTCGAAAGCGTCTATGAAAATTTCCTGCGCGGACAAAAGGGCTACCAGGAAGTCGAGGTGGACGTTTCCGGAAGAGACCTCCGGGTCGTGAACCGGCTTCCGCCGAAAAGCGGCAACCACTTGATCCTGACCCTGGACCAGCGCGTTCAGCAAACGGTGGAGCGGTTAATGGCCGGAACACCGGAAAACCCCGTCTCGGGCTCCGTCGTCGTCATGAAGGCGCATACCGGGGAAATCCTCGCCATCACAAGCAAACCGTCCTTCGACCCCAACCGGTTCGCCACCGGTATATCCCGAGCGGAATGGCGGGACCTCGTAGCCGATGCCATGCACCCCCTGCAAAACAGGGCGATCGACGGACAATACCCTCCCGGCTCGACCTATAAAATCATTACCGCCTACGCCGGTTTGCAGGAAAAAATCATCACTCCGGAAACCGTCATCAAATGCCCGGGAAGTTTTCGTCTCGGACGCAGAACCTATCGTTGCTGGAAAAAAGGCGGACACGGGGCGATCACCGTTTACGATGCCTTGAAGCAGTCCTGCGACGTGTTTTTTTACACCGTCGGACACCACCTCGGCATCGACCGGCTGGCCCGCTATGCCGGGGCCTTCGGGTTGGGTCGCTACACGAAAATAAACCTGACCGGAGAAAAACCGGGTCTCATCCCGACCTCCGAGTGGAAAAAGTCGGCGCGGGGCGAATCCTGGTTGCCGGGGGAAACCATCTCCGCTTCCATTGGCCAGGGCTATAACCTGGTCACCCCGTTACAGCAGGCGAACCTGATGGCCGCCGTGGCCAACGGCGGCATCCTGCTCCGGCCCTACCTGGTCAAGCGCATCGAGGACCCCGATGGAAATGTCGTGGAGGAATTTCATCCGCGGGTGGAACGGCGAATCGACATCCAGCCGGAAACCCTGACGCTGATCCGCGACGCCTTGCGGGGAGTCGTCAACGAGCCGCATGGCACGGCGCGCTCGGCGCGCCTCAAAAACGTCCTGGTCGCCGGCAAAACCGGCACCGCGCAAGTGGTTGGCATGAAAAAGGGCGACGAGGAACTCGACAAGGAAGAAATCCCTTACCGCTTTCGTGACCATGCCTGGTTTATCGCCTTCGCCCCGTACGAACGGCCGGAGATCGTCGTATCCATCATTGTCGAACACGGCGGGCACGGCGGCCATACCGCCGCCCCCATCGCCCGCGAAATCATGAAAACCTACTTCAAACTCTATCCGCTCTCCTCCTGAACTGCTCCCGTTAGACCAGGTTTGCCACGAGTGGTTTTTCCTTGTCATGACGGCTGACCCGCTCCATCACGTCGTCGTGGTGGGTTTCGCGCATAAACCACGCCTCGTCGGAGAATAACACCTCCAAAAGGTCGCCTTCGCGGTCATAGTAGATTCTTACTCGTATCATGTTCATTTCGCGCGGCGTTGTTCTCCACGATAGCGATTTCCTCCGGAGTTGGGTCGCAAGGCCCGCGAACTGATTACCGGTTGCCGAAAGACCCCAAAAATCGTCATTGCGAGCGTAGCGACGCAATCCAGCACTCGGGATCGCCGCCGCCCCCATCGCCCGCGAAATCATGAAAACCCGTTTCAAGCTCTACCCGGATTCTGATGGATCATTTTCGTCTACCCCTTGAAATGAAACTCCGGTTATTCCTTGGAATCAATCCAAGGCACTTCAAAAATTTCCTTCCAGTCGTACTGATATGTAGGCATTAGCGAAGCCATACTCTCTGCGTGAAAAATCAAATGATATTTAACGTACAACTCGTCAAGCACTTTTAAACAATCATCTACCTCATTAAATGTGGGTAGTATTTTTGGCGGTTTTCTGTCATGGTGCGCTACTCGTTTATCCGCAAAGCCTTCCACGTTAGAGGCTATCCGTTTTAACTTTTCGAGGTCAGCTTCGACCATTTTTGGTGAGATATGGTTTCCTTCTTCTTTTGTGCAGAATTGGTCAAAATCCAGACTTTTTAGGCCCTCGTTTTTGTATAGACCCGTATAGTATTTTCTGGATAATATTGAAGGGGTCTCGGCAAGTTCCTTTAGCAACCGGGCGAAAGAAATACTCTGTTTATCAACTTTGATTTGACGGCGTATTCCTATTGCTATATAGCAGGTTGCTGAAAAAGTCCCAAACGGACGGATTAAATTGTAAAATGACCG
>JBHHYO010000056.1:0-17823 GCA_046757665.1 Nitrospinales bacterium | reverse complement strand
TTACTCAAAAACAACTTTATAAAAAATACTCTAAATTACGCAATTAAGTACTAGAACCAGGAATTCATCTTTTAACCCTTGGTGAAATCGAAAAGAAATTCTGTTTCAACAAACACAGAAAAGCGCTCTTCAAAAAATGCAAAAAAGGGATCAAAAACCTCATAGCGGCGGGCGTCACCGATATTTATATCGATGGGAGTTTTGTAAGCGACAAGGAATCGCCCGAGGATATTGACGGCTGTTGGGCGCCCACTTCCTCCGTGAATTTCTCAAAAATCGACCCCGCATTTTTTGACCGCGAGAAAATGAAAACCAAATATGGCGTCGATTTTTTTTCCAGCAAATATTGTTGAAGGGGCCAGCGGAAAAACTTTCCTGGAGTTTTTTCAAAAAGACCGGGACGGCAACCCTAAAGGTATTATAAAAATAAAACTGGAGTGAGGGACTCAATCTGAGTCTCGTAACATTATGATCAAAAACGAAAAACAATTCAAAATTACTCAAACGTGGTTAAAGGATTTTGAGAGGTCCTTAAAACTCTGCCGGGAAGAGAAGTTTGCAAATGCCACCGTTCATAAGGCAATGATCGAGGGCCTCAAGTCCAAGATAAACGATCTTAAAAAGGAAATCCGGGAATACCAAAGATTAAGAGACAAAAAACCGACTCGGCTGGAGCTCCCTTCCATCGAGGATTTGCCGGAGATTTTAATCCAGGCGAGAATTTCCCACGGGTACACCCAGAAGCAGTTCGCCAGGAAACTCAAAATGCCGGAACAGCAAATCCAGCGGTACGAAGCGGAAAATTATCGGCGGGTGAGTTTGGAGACGCTGATGAGGGTCTGCCGGGAGTTGAAAGTGGATGTCGCCAAGGGTTCCAAGGTCAGAATTGAGTATTAAGACAGCTCTTCCCCCTTGGTCGGGGTTACTCCCACTCGATGGTGCTGGGTGGTTTGGAACTGATGTCGTAGACGACGCGGTTGACCCCTTTCACTTCATTGATGATGCGGTTGGACATGGTTCCCAACAGATCATACGGCAGGCGCACCCAGTCGGCGGTCATGCCGTCGATGCTTTCGACGGCGCGGATGGCGATGACGTTTTCATAGGTGCGGGAATCGCCCATCACGCCAACGGTCTTGATCGGCAGAAGCACGGCGAACGACTGCCAGATTCGGCGATACAACCCGGCCTGCTTGATTTCCTGTAAAATAATTTTGTCGGCGGCGCTCAAAACGGCAACCCGCTCCGGCGTAACGTCGCCCAGGATGCGGACGGCCAGACCCGGCCCGGGAAACGGCTGGCGTTCGATCATTTCATCCGGCATCCCCAATTCCCGGCCCAGGGCGCGCACTTCGTCCTTGAACAATTCGCGCAGGGGTTCGACCAATTTCAGGTTCATCTTTTCCGGCAGGCCGCCCACGTTATGGTGAGTCTTGATCACGGCGGAGGGACCCTTGAAGGATACCGACTCGATCACGTCGGGATACAGGGTGCCCTGGGCTAGAAAAGCGAAGTCACCGCGGCTTTTGGCCTCCTCCTCAAAAATCCGGACAAACAGATTGCCGATGATCTTGCGTTTTTTTTCCGGGTCGATCACGTCTTTCAAGGCCTTCAGAAACCGATCCGCCGCATCGACCACCACCAGGTTGATGTGAAAGTGGTCGCGGAACGTTTGCACCACTTTTTCTTTTTCGCCGAAACGCAGAAGGCCGTTGTCGATAAAAATTCCGGTGAGGCGCGGGCCGATGGCCTTGTGAATCAGCATACCCACGACCGAGGAATCGACGCCGCCGCTCATGGCGCATAACACTCTGCCGTCGCCCACCTGTTCATTGATCCTGGCCATGGCAAATTCGGCGAACGATTTTATTTGCCAGACGGGATCGCAACCGCAAATTCCGTAAAGGAAGTTTTCCAGAATTTCCTTGCCGGGGACGGTATGCGCCACCTCCGGATGAAATTGCAAGCCATAGATTTTACTGATCGGGTTTTCCAGGGACGCCATGGGAGAATTTGTGGTGAAGGCCGGCGATTTAAATCCCTTCGGCAGTTTGACGATCTTGTCTCCGTGGCTCATCCAGACGACGGATTTATTTTTAACGTTTTTGAACAGATGGGAAAACTCTCTCACCATCAATTCGGCTTTTCCGTATTCTCTTTTGGTTGAGGGATTGACCACGCCGCCCAGGAGGTGCGTGATCAACTGCATCCCGTAACACAAACCGAGAATGGGAATTTTAAGTTTGAAAATTTCGGGGTCGCAGAGGGGAGCCGACTCGTCCAGGACGCTTGCCGGTCCGCCGGAGAGGATAATGCCTCGGGGCGCGATGCGCGCCAGCTCCCGCAGGCTCATGGTGTAGGGGAAAATTTCGCAGTAAACCCGGCATTCGCGGACCTTGCGGGCGATATTCTGGGTGTATTGGGAGCCGAAATCGAGGATGATTATTTTTTGATCGTGCAGGGTGTCGTCGCTCATTCGATATTATAATTTGGAGCTTCCTTGGTAACGATCACGTCATGGACATGACTTTCCTTTAATCCGGCGGAGGTGATTTTGATAAACCTGGATTTTTGGCGCAATTCCGGGATCGTGGCGCATCCGCAATAGCCCATGCCGGCGCGCAGTCCGCCCAGCAACTGGTGGACGTTGAACGCAAGCGAGCCTCGGTAGGGAACGCGGGCCTCGACCCCTTCCGGCACCAGTTTGCTGTCGGACAGTTCGAGGTTTTGGAAATAGCGGTCGCCACTGCCCTGCGTCATGGATTCGATGGAACCCATGCCGCGGTACTCCTTGTAATTCTGCCCCTGGAAAAGGATTTTTTTGCCGGGGCTTTCGTCAGTTCCCGCAAACAGCGAGCCGATCATCACGGCGTAGCCGCCGGCGGCGATGGCTTTGGTGATATCGCCGGAGAACTTGATTCCCCCGTCCGAGATGACGGGGATGCCGTTTTTATCGGCGACGCGGGAACATTCCGCCACCGCCGAGACCTGGGGCACACCCACTCCGGAAACCACGCGGGTGGTACAAATGGAGCCCGGACCGATCCCCACCTTGATGGCATCGGCCCCGGCTTCGATCAGCGCCAGCGCGCCCTCCGCGGTGGCGACATTGCCGCCGATGACTTCCAGTTTCGGGAAGCATGTCTTGATTTCGCGGACGGCTTCCAGCACCTTTTGTGAATGGCCATGGGCGCTGTCGATGGCCAGCACATCCAATCCAACATCGATGAAGGACTGAATCGGTCCGAGGTAGTCGCCTCCCACTCCAAGAGCGGCGCCCACCAGGAGACGCCCGCGTGAGTCCTTGGCCGCATTCGGATACCTGCCGGCCTTTTCGATATCCTTGACGGTTATCAAACCTTTCAGGTAACCCTTCGCATCAACAACGGGAAGTTTTTCGATGCGGTTTTCATGAAGGATTTTTTTCGACTCCTTGATCGTCGTCCCCTCCGGAATGGTGATCAGGTTGTCTTTGGTCATCAATTCCGAAATGGGTCTGTCATGATTGTTCTCCAGCCACAAGTCCCGGTTGGTCAAAATGCCCACGAGTTTCTTTTCGTTGGTGATGGGGATGCCGGTAATATTGTATTTTTTCATCACCTGCAGGGCATGTCCCACCTTCTGCGACGGTTCCAGGGTGATGGGGTCCGGAATCATGATGCTGACGGACCGTTTCACGCGGTCGATGTGTTTGCGTTGTTTGTTGGGGTCCATGTTCCGGTGAATGATTCCGATACCGCCTTCCTGCGCCAGGGCAATTGCCAGTTCGGCTTCGGTCACCGTATCCATGGGCGAACTGACCAACGGGCAGTTCAGCCGGATGTTGCGGGTCAATTGCGTGGCGACATTCACTTCGTTGGGCAGTACGGCGGAATAACCCGGCAACAGCAAAACATCATCAAATGTCAGGTAAGTCGGAACCTTTTCAGGCAACATGAGTTTCAATCCATTGTTCGATTTGTTTTGAGAATACAGCGGCGAATTCCATGGGTAGCCGGCGGATGCAGGGTCGATTGTTTTTTGCCGAGGCAACGGCCGCCCGTTTTCCGGCGGGGAGACGGAGGCGGCTTCCAGGGAAATCCGCTTTGCGCCTGGCTGTTTGGATTGGCCTTACGCTCCCGCCGGCAGGATGTTGGTGAACTGGTATTCCTCGACTTCGAAGCCCAGAGCGACGTCGAATTTTGTTTCTCCCCATTGTTCGATGCTGAGCGACTGCTCCCCGGACTCATCGCAAAAATCCCAGACGACAAATGACAGGGGGTCGCCACCGCTTCCCTTGAAATACTGGCCGATGTCGTCTTCCTCGAAATGGAAGGTGACACCGTTGCAAATCACCGTTTCCGGCGGGTCTTCATACTTGATGATATGTTTGGCAATATCTCCCTCGAGGGCGGACAGGGGCAATTTCCGGCACAAGCTCCATTCCACCTCGCCGTCCTCTTCGGAGCGTTCCAGAAAAAATGTTTCCGAGCCCAGTTTCAGTTCCCATTCATCCGTCCGCCCGCCTTCTTCCCATTGATAGTAATTTTTCCCGGTAACGGTATAGGTTTTGTCGTCATAATCCACGAGGTAGCCGGGCTTCATTTTGGACAGGACGAGATTATCGAGGTCGTCCAGCGGGTCGTCCTTTTTTTTCTTTTTAAAAAAATCGAAGACCATGGTTCAGGAAATCTTCATTTTGGCTTTCAGCGCGGCAAGGCTGTCAGACACTGCGGGCGAGCTACCTGTTCCGGCCTCAAGGGCTTTGTTGATCTGATCGTCGACACCTTGATCGGTGTCGATGATATCGCCATAAGCCTCGGCCAGCGATTCGTCCTCTTCCACCTTGGCCTTCATTTTTTCCAGCATGGCGATGGTGCCGCCGGAATCCACCTTGGCGATCTGCTCGTTCAGTTTCCGGGTGGCGGCGGCGGTTTTGGCCCGGGCGCGAAGCGTTACCAGGTCATTCTCATACCGCTGAACCGTGCTCCTCAGTTTGTCCACGTTTTTTTGCAGTTGGTTGACCATTTTTTCCTGGTTCATCAAATCCTGGCTGGTGCGCAAGGCCTTCTGGCTGGAGTCTTCTTTTTTCGCCAGGGCTTCCGTAGCCAGCCGCTCCGCTTCCGCGGCGTCCAGCGCTCCTTGCTGGCCTTTTTGCAGAAGGGCCATGGCTTTGCGCTCGTAATCGGCCGCCAGCTTCTTCTGGTTCTCCGCCTCGTTGCGCATACGAATCACGATGCCCTTGACCTGCGCCAGGCTTTGCATACTTTGCTGTAAATCCTTTTTTAGATCGCGGATACCCTGCTCGGTCAATTTAATCGGGTCCTCGATTTTGTCAATCAGGGAATGCGCTTCCGATTTGCCCAACCGCAGGATGCGGGAAAATAATCCAGCCATTCGGTGTCTCCTTTTTCACGGCCGCGTTGGGGCGCGGCCTAAACAGGTTGATTCTATTTGCCGACAAAGGAAAGAAGCTCGGAACCGTTTTCCGCCAAGGCCAGGCTCAAGGCGTCGATGCTTCCTTCCAGTTCATTGAGGTCCAGGTTTTCCAGGCGCAGGGTATCCCGGAACAACAGGTTTTTGCCGTCGTCGTCAAGGACAAAGGCGCCATGCACCAGGTGGCGGTTCAACTGCAACAGGCGTTTGTACACATCCGCGGAAGCGTCGGCGAGCGGGATGATCAACTGTTCGACGATCAGGATCGGGTCTTCGCAATCGACCACCAGGTTGTGGATTCCCCGGTCTTCATCGTTCACCACCACCAGTTCCTCGTCAGGGTCCTCCTGTATCAGGACAAACCCCATTTCCAGCAAATAATTCTTCACTTTTTCAAAATGCGACATTTTAAGATCACCCTTTTTTAGAAAATTCCTTATCCAAGATACGGTATGCTTCGTTCAAACGACCCGTCAATTCAGTGGCAACTTTTCTTTTTTCCGGATGGGCGGAATGCAAATCCGGATGATATTTTTTCAGCAACCGCTTCCAGGCCCGCTTCGCCTCGTCACGTCCGGCGCCCGGCGGCAGTTCGAGATTGGCGTAATAGCCGGCCAGAGGGTCCAAGCCATGCTCGGGAGTATTTTCCGCCGGCTCATTCGCGAAAGAAGCCTGAGCCTCGAAGTCGAAAGGAGGGTCCACCCGCTTCTTTCGTCGGCGCGACAAGTCGTCAAGACTGCTGTGGGCAATGGCGTATAACCGTTTAATCATAACGTTCCGACAGCAACGGAAGAACGAACTTCCGAACTACTGCAAATTGAAAATCCCTGTTCGGGATAGGTATGGACGGTGTAAAACCTGTTTTCGGGAATGTCCACCGCAATGCCTGTAAAAGCCGGGCTGGTTTCCGGTTGCCGCGTGTCGAATGCGTAGCGCAAAACTTCCAGCCCGCCGTGCTTGCCCACGGACTCCAGAAAATGGTTCATGGTCTGAAACAACACCGGGCGCACGCGCAGGTTGAGATGGTAAAGCAAACCACCCGCACGGTAAGTTTTATTATACGTTTCTCCGGCGTGCAGGGGAAAATAATCCAGCGGGTTCGGCGTCATTTCCTCGATGGGATAGGCGATAAACTCCGTAAATGCGTCGCCGTTGGCGCGGCAAATGATCCGGTGGCTTTTGCCGATAATCCCGGCACGCAATGAAACGCCGTTTTCGAGAGCCCATTCCCCTTGCCTGAAAACCTTTACCGGAGAGGCATCGTTTCCCTTGTAAATCGTGTAAAAAATATTTTCTTGCGGCGGCATGTGTCCAAGGGTGAATGGTTTCGATAACCTGTTAATCTAAATCCTACTGGTCATACCCAGGACTGTCAACCTTAAACGCCCGCCATCCCGGCCCGGTCCGCGGGCGCTTTACCTTTCCGGGCATGGCGTTTTTTGTTAAACTGTATTTTATTGAGAAAATTTGCGAACCCGCGAAATATTCACTGAAACCCGCGCTTGCCCGTGCCTCAACCGCCCACCCAACAAAAGATGGAATACCGCCGCTTCGGCAAAACCAACGAGATGATCTCCGTCATCACACTGGGTGGGATGCGTTACAAACATGGCTGGACGCCGCCGAGAAACCACCTGCCGAAAGAGTCCGTGGCAAACTGCATGGCCACCACCCGGCAAGCCCTGGATTTGGGCATCAACCATATCGAAACGGCGCATGGCTACATGAAAAGCGAGCATCTCTACGGCACGGTCCTCAAGGAATTACGGGTGCCCAGAAAACAGGTCAAAATCATGACCAAGGGCTCACCGATGACCGGCGACCAAACTCAGGCCCTGATTGAAGAACAGCTCAAGGCCCTGCAAGTCGATTTCATTGATTTTTACGGCTGGCATGGCATCAACAACGAGGAGCGGCTCCAGGCGGCGATGAAAAAGGGCGGCCCGGTCGATGTCCTGCACCGGCTGAAAGAACAGGGGATGATCGGGCACATCGGCTTTTCGACGCATGGCGATTTGACCGTTATCTTGAAAGCCATCAACACGGACCGGTTCAGTTTCGTGAACCTGCATTATTACTATTTTTTTCAGCGCAACCTGCCGGCGGTCCGCTTGGCGGCGGAAAAGGACATGGGCATCTTCATCATTTCGCCCAACGAAAAAGGCGGTCTGCTCTGGAATCCGTCCGAAAAAGTCAAAACCCTGTGCGCCCCCCTGACACCGATACAATTCAACGGCCGCTTCTGCCTGAGCCATCCGGAAATAACCACCCTGAGCATGGGCATGCACGCTCCGGAACATTTTGCGCAAAACCTCGCCATTTTGAACGGCGGCGCGGAGGATTACGCCGAAGACACATTCCGCGTCATCAAAAACCGCATGGACGAACCTTTGAAATCACTGCCGGACCTGTGCACCCTATGCAACGACTGCCTCCCCTGCCCCGAAAATATCAATATCCCCGAAATCCTGCGGTTCCATAATCTGCTTCAAGGCTACGACATGGTGGATTACGGACGGTTCCGCTACAACATGCTGGAAGAAAAGGACCACTGGTTTCCCGGCGCATTCGCCTTCAAATGCACGGAATGCGGCGACTGCCTGCCGCGGTGCCCGGAAAACCTGAGCATCCCGAAATTGCTGACGCAAACGCACAGCAAGTTGTTCGACCGGTTTGGGTATCTCAAAAGCAAAGTGATGAATTTGCTCAAGTCGGTTTACAAAATGATATTCGGAACCTGACCCCAGCCTCCTCAACCGAAGAACTTTGCCTAACCCGGGATTCTTCGCCGTCCTCGCCGTCCTCGCTGTCATCGCGAGCCGCGACCAGCGGCGTGGCGATCCAGCCGGGCCACGCCCGGTGGGAATGGGTCCTTTCTGGATTGCTTCGTCGGCTGAGCCGCCTCGCAATGACAATCAAACAAGGATACTTCTGCAACGGTCTCCCTCAACCGTTTGTTTCCGTTGCCGGCAAGCTTGCCCGCCCGGCAACCCGTCCGCCGGACTGCCTGACAACCGCATCCTCGCGGCATCGTTCGAGAAGTTGCCGGGCGCCGCGGTAGGTATCGTCCTTTTGCAAAATCTTCTCCAGGTAAGGAACGGCTTTGTCACAGCGCAGGGTTTTCGCATACATTTCGGCCATGATGTAATGGAACTGCGTATCGTCCGGGTCGAGCATTTCGTACTGTATGCCATAAGCCAGGACCTCGCCGGGCTCGCCCAGCCCGCGATAACTGAAGATAATGTTTTTCAGGGCCTGCCGGTCCATCGGGTGTTCAGCCAACACAGCCAGGGAGAATTTCAGGGATTTTGCAAAATCGTTTTTCATATTAAAAAACTGCGCCGCGGCGTTGGCCAGGCCGGGATTTTCCGGATCTTCCTCCAGTTTGTTCAACAGGTCGATGAGGGCGATTTCCTGCATCATGCTTCTCATAAGCCTGGGGTTTTCCCTGACGGCGGATTCGAAATAAGATTTCGCCTTCGTCCGCTGTCCCATTTCCATATAGTCGTAACCCATGTACACGTTTCCGAGATTCTTCCGGGGGTCCGTGCCGCCGACTTGCCGTAGCGCCTTCAGGCTTTCCTCATACTTTCCCAACTGAAAAAAGGCATGTCCCAGGTTCAGGAGAGCCTCCGCGTTGTTCGGATCGTCCGCGGCGCGGCGTTGCAAGCGCGCCATCTGCTCCTCTCCGGCTTGCAGATGGTAACGAAACAGGTTGTTGTCCTCCACCCGGGCAACGGCTTCGAGAAGGATTTTGTTGTTGCCGTACATCACCCCGCGCTGATAGAAATCCATGGCCTCGTAATAGGCTTTAAGCCGTTTCCGGCCGTCTTCGGTCAGGTTGGCGATTCGATGGGCCACCTCCTCAAACGGTGCGCGATTGAACACGAACTTCTCCAAACCCGCGGTTTGGATCGCGCCGGGGAATTGCAGATAAAACTCGATGCTGGGCCGGTTGTCGGTTATGGCGGGTTGCCCGGCTGAGAGCTTTTCGATTTGGTCCTCCAGGAACCAGATATTGCCGAGAAACGAATAAACATTATGGATTTCGATATCGGCCAGGGCACGGCGCACGCCGGGGTCTTGCAACCGCCGTTTTATTTTTTGAACATCCGGAACGATCGGACGGTCGGAGCCGATCAGCAGGATTTCGTTCGCCACCGACATCCAGCCCATGACGTAGGGAAACACGTCGTGGAACGTGCGAAAATGCATCAAAACCTCTTTTTCGCTCTGGCTGTGCAGGGGGACCCATTGGGCGACGATGCCTCCCGGTTTCAAGCGTTTCCTGGTGAGTTCGTAATATTCCCTGGTGTAGAGATTCACGGTAAAGGCGGTTCGTGGCGGCGGCGGCTCGGCGGTGATGACATCATATTGTTTCCGCGTCACCAGAAGGTGATTGCGGCCGTCCTGCAAGATAACCTTGACCTTGGGGTTGTCGAGGACCGCGTGATTTTCGCGGGCAAAAACGGTTCCGGAATGCACCACGCCCGGGGAAAGGTCGAGCGCTTCCACGGAACGCACCGAAGGATGAACGGCGGCGGCGCCGGCGGTCTGGCCCGTTCCGAAACAGATGACCAGAACCTCTTCCGGCTGTTGTTCCGCCAGCAAAACCGGCACATGCGCGAACAGTTTCATGTAACGGCTGGCGACCTTGTTCGAGGCGGACATGGAAATGCCGTTCGTGACCAGCCGTTTGGCCTCCGGGTCCAGAATGCCGTAATTGTCGCGGAACACGGCGACCGTGACCGTCAGGCCTTCATTAAAATAAAGCAGTTTTTTGCTGTCGCGCTTGCCGACGCTGTCGCGCATAAAAAAATGATCCAGCAGGCCGCCGGGCACGGCCGCCGGAAGCGTCAGGACAACTCCCGCCAAAACCAATGCCAGCCCCCGGCGCGCCGGAGCGGTCAGATAGTTTCCCGAACCGAAGAGCAAAATCGCCGCAAGCATATTGACGACGGCCAGCGCCATCAGGCTGTTCTGGCTTCCCAGCGCCGGCAGGAGCAGAAAGCCCGCAACAAGGGACCCCAGGATGGCCCCCAAGGTGTTGAAAGCGTAGTTCTGTCCCGTGCCGCGCCCCACATGGGAATGATCGCCGGCCAGAATCTTTGTCAGAATGGGAAAGCTCGCGCCAAAAAACAGCGTCGGCGCCAGCATCAGGGCGGCGGAATCCTTGAAGTACCTCAGAAAAACGCGAACGGGTTCCTGCAAGTTGTAACTGTTCCACGGCGGCGACAGGATATCGTTTACCAGGTACAGGGTCACCAGAACGGACAGTCCGATTCCGGCTTGAAGAAACACGAGCGCCGCCCGGAGATCGGCGCACCGTTTCAACAGGGGGACCGCCAGCAGACTGCCCAGCGCGATTCCCAATAGAAACACCGCCAGCATCATGCTGAACGAATAAACCGTACCGGCGATGCTGAACACCAGCAGGCGGGTCCAAATCACTTCGTAGGCCAGCGCGGTAAAACCGGAGACAAAACTCACGGTCACCCAGAGCTTGCCCCGCGGGCTCCACTCGATGGGACGCCAGGCGGGCCAGGGAAATTTGTAATCCACCGGCGGGCCGTCCCCGGCCTCCTGATAAATACGCAGGGCGCCGACCCCCGCAAACAGGTTAATGGCGGAAGCCAGCAGGAGAGTCTGCAACATGCCGAAAGCACTGATCAACACAAACCCCGTGAGCACGCCGCCGCAAACCGCTCCCAGCGTATTGATGGCATACAAATACCCCACCTGGCTACCGAGCTTTGGGTCATTGGTAACGAAATACTTGCTGATCACGGGAAGCGTGGCGCCCATCAGCGTCGTCGGCGGCATCATCAGCAAAAACGCCAGAACCGTCTTTGTCAGGTTTTGAACCGCCGGATGCTCCGGCAACCAAAACGCCAGCCAGGAATACACGGCGGCGAAATGGGCAAACAACAGGGAAAGCGCCAGGCAACTGACGGAAATCAGAATCTCGATTTTGCCGTAAACGAGCAAGGGGTTTTTCCACCGGTCGATGGAGCCGCCCCACAGATAGCTTCCAAGCCCCAGCCCCGCCATGAAAGCCGCAAGAACGACCGCAACGGAAAACACCGTATGGCCAAAGACCAGAGCCAGCATTCGGCCCCAGACAATCTCGTACATCAGCGCGGAGATGCCGGAAAGCAAAAAAAGGATGTAAACTGTCGGAGAGCGGCGCATGAGTTTTCGGTGGATGTTAACAGATTGAAATTTTTAAAATAATTGACATCATCCCGCAGTTCAAGTAATTTTTATTTGTAGGGAAAAAACGGAGCAGTCCATGCCTCAGGAACAAAATCAGCAAGAAATCATCGAACATGCCTACGCCCGGGAAAACGGTGTGGAATGGAAACTCGAGGCCTGGGAGCGGGTCAAGCACGCTCCGGAGTTCGTCCGTCCCGGCATCAAAAAACTCATGGTGCAACGCGCCGTGATGCGGGGTTACAAATACATCACCTCCGATTTTCTGACCGAAATCCGCAACGAGTCCATGATGCTGGTCTCCAAGCGGGTCAAGCAATTCGGATTTGAAGAGTTGTCCATGGGCGCGTTTGAAGAGGCGAAAAAGAAGATGAAGGGAAGCCCGCGCAAACTGGAAGTGATTGAAGAAATCGAGGACTTCCTCGACCAGCGCACTCAAAAGAAAGACGACATCATTCAGAAATTCAAGTCCTACATGGACGTCGCTCCGGCGCGCGGGATGGCCTGGAGCAAGGAAGCGCTGGAAAAAATGGAGAAGGTTCCGCCCTTCGTTCTGGGAATGGCCAAACAAACCATCGAGGCCCGCGCCAGACAGCGGGGCGATAAAATGGTCACTCCGGAAATCATCTCGGAAGTGTTCACCAACATCATGCCCGCCTCGGCCAAGGAAGCGATGGGAATGAAAGTGACCGAGGAAGACAAGCAACGCGATATCGAAAACGAAGCCACCGCGGACGCGGCGCCGGAAACCTCCCTCCAATGGCACCCCGACGCCCTGACCAAGGTCATGCGTATTCCCATCCCCTTTATCCGCGACATGGCCGTCAAACGCATTGAACAACAAGTCGAAAAAGAAGGACTCAATGAGGTCACTCTGGAGCTGTTCAACAAATACCGTTTCACTTTTTAATCCGCCAACCACCGGCTCCGCAAGCGCCGGAGCGCGTGTTTGCCGAAGCGGATTTCATTCCTGCCATCGCGGGCTCTCTCCGGCGGCGCTGATTTTTGTTCTGACGTTTTTTTCGGGATGTGACAACCGGTTCATCAGCAAGGAAATCAACCCGCTTTTCAATAAAGAACCGGAGGTGATTTCCCTGTCCGGCAGACAGCAAAACATGATGGACGAGCTTCAGGAAAACCGGAAAAAAATTCAGGCCCTGAAGAAAGAGCAGGCGGCTCTGCTGAACGCCAACCGCAAGTTGTTTAAACAGCTGGAATTTGTCGGGGCAAAAGCCGCCGATATGCGCACCGCAAACCTCGCCGCCGCTCGGTGGAGTGCGCGCCCGCGAACGATCTTTCCGCCCGAGAAAAGAAGATATTCGGAATTCGATCTCAACGGAATGGGCGTCGAGGCCTTCACCAGCGGCAACTACGATCTGGCCCTGGCTCATTTCAACACGGCCACGGCCATCAACCCCAAGTTTTATGAAGCCTTCACCAATATGGGCGTCGTGCACATGACCCTCGGCCAATACCAGCAAGCCGTCGTTGACTTCAATAAGGCGCTGAAGATCAATCCCAATTTCAAAGCCGCAACAAACTACTTACAGCAGGCGGAAGCTTCCCTTAAAAAGCAGGCCATTGCAGTGAAGAAAAAAGATATCCCCTGAGTTGCCGGTCCGGCGGGGAAAGGCCCTACTCTGCCATGCGAAACGATTTGGCGTAATACGAAACGAGATTCTTGACCGATATGATCCCGACAATCTTGTCTTCCTCGGTAACCGCAAGATGGCGAATTTTATGTTTGCACATGAATTCATTCGCCTGGTCCACGGGAAGATAACGATCCATCGAAAGAACCGGTTTGGTCATGACATCGGCAACTTTCGTGGTTTCCGGATTCAAGCCTTTTGCGATCACGCGCCGCGTCAAATCCGTTTCCGTAATCATTCCCACAAACTCGCCAAAGTCATTGACCAGCAAGGACCCCACTCCGTTAGCCCGCATGTATTGTCCGGCTTCCTGAACACTGGATTCGGCATCTATATTTAAAACCGGAGAACTCATGTAATCGCCGATCTCGTCCATTGTCATTCTCCTCCGTTGACATAATCATGAGGGACGGGGCAGGACTCCCCCTCCCCAATTACCTTTAAAGTAGAGATGCGCGGTCGAAGGAAGCGGATTCTTTTTTATGAAGCGAAAATACAAGGCCACCGGGCGGGTGGAATTTCAATTGTGGCTCATGGCTTTTATTACATCCAGTTTGCCGATGACTCCGGCCAACTTCCCGTTCTCCACCACGGGAAGCGTGTGAATGTTTTCGTCGGCCATGATCGCGGCGACGCGGGCGACGGGTTCGTCCGGGCTGACGGTAACCACCTTGAACTGGCAGATGTCCCCCACTTTCGTCGCGGCCAGTTTTTTCATCTCAGCCTCGAATTTTTTATTGCTCTCGAGAAAGATCACCGCATCGAACAGGGTGATCACCGTGGGGATATGCAAATTCTTGTTTTGCTCGATCAGGTCGCCCTCGGTAACGATGCCGATGACCTCATCCGCGTCGCCGACAACAGGAATTCCATTGACCTTATGTTTTATGAACATGGCGGCCAACTCGTCGATCGACGCATCCTTTTTGATGGTGACGACATCTTCGGACATGATATTCCTTGCGGTGAGCATGGCGGTCTCCTTTCAACCTGCCGGCGGCAGGGTTGTTTTTCGGCAACTGATCAAGTGCGGCGGGGAAGTTTGCCCGTTTCTATTTTTTGCATCTTGCTTTTCAAAATCGTCCGCGCCGCTTCGTCGATATTTCTCTGCGCTTTTCCTACAATATGCGCCGACGTCGTGGATTCGCTTTTTACAAACCACCTCAAATACCACCGCCGGAGAACTTCATACGTGATAATGAACCCGTCTTCCACCCAGTTGATCATCCGGAAGGGAATCTCCTTGTGCGTTTTGTAAATCAGGTATGCCGCCACCGCGGCGAGAAGAACATTGGGCGCCCAAACCGACAAGAGGGGATGGACCTTGCCGACGCTACCAAGGTTCTGCATGGAAATCAGTCCCATATAATAAACGAGGATCACGATGAGGCTGATGACAAAACCGCCCGACCTCCCGGAGCGGCTGGATTTGACGCCCAGCGGCGCCCCCACGAAACCGAACAGCAGGCACGTGAAGGGGATGGAGAATTTCTTGCTTATTTCCACTTCTTCCTTAAATGCTTTCTTTCCGGCTTTCTTCAGCCGCTCGATCTTTGCCGCCAACTCGCCGAAGGAGAGTTCCCGGTTGCCCTTTGCCAGGCGTTTTTGCAAGTCCTGCCGCCGCGGCAGGTCCAGGTTTAAATCGTAGCGGTCGAAATTGAGAATCTGGTAATGCTTGCGCTTTTCGCTGAGGTCGTGAATGGTGCCGTTTTTAAGTTTCAACTGTATTTTTAAAATCTCCGGGTTGGACAGAATGGTTCCCTCCTCGGCAAGAATGATTTTGGGAACATCCGAGGCCAGGGTGTCCGCGATGAAAATATTTTTCATCGAATTTTCGTCTTCTTTTTCTCCGACGAACAGGAGCAGGCGGTCAAAGTCCCGGTTGAAAACGTTCGGCCTGATATCGAAATGGGCGCGGTTCTGGACGATATCGTAAATGATCTGCTTGAAGGACTGGTTGCCCCACGGAAGCGCGAAAAACATGATGAAGTTCGTGATGATATAAGTCATGACCGAGAAAATCAACACGGGCCTCAGGATTTTCATAAAGCTCCAGCCACTGGCCTTCATCGCCACCAGCTCATTTTCGCCGGACAACTGGTTGAACGCCGCAACCGACGCCACCAGGACACTCATGGGAATGGTCAGCGCCAGGAAAGCCGGGGAAATATACACCATCATCCGTACCACCTCAATGAACGAAACGCCCTTGTTGATGATCAATTCCGTAAGGAAAAGGATCTTATCCAAGAACAGAATGGTGGTCAGGACGCCGACGCTGATGATGAAAATTTTCAGCAGTTCCCAGAAAATGTAGCGGTCGATGGTTTTCATTATTTTTTAGAAGGCCCTCATGATACCATTCGGGACAAGGCTTGGCGGGCCGCCGCGCAACGACCCTCATTGAAAAATAACATCAAATTCATGGAACATAAAGACATTTCATTTGAACGCGAACGCGCCGCGCCGCGCCGGCGGTTGCCCGATTGGCTGAAAGTGCCGCTACCCGGCGGGGAAAGCTATCGGCGGTTGCGCGCCCTGGTCCGCAAGCACGGCCTGCACACGGTTTGCGAATCGGCTTCCTGTCCCAACATCGGTCCCTGCTGGAATTCGGGGACGTTGACCCTGATGATTCTGGGCGACCGTTGCACCCGCGCCTGCGGGTTTTGCGACGTGCCGACCGGGCGGCCCGCGCCGCCCCGCGTCGATGAGCCGGAGGAAGTCGGCGAGATGCTGTCGCAACTGCCGCTACACTACGCCGTGATCACCTCGGTGGACCGGGACGACCTGGCCGACGGCGGCGCCGGTCATTGGGCCCGCGTCATCCGGGCCATCCGGGAAAAATGCCCCGCCATGAAAGTGGAAGCCCTCATCCCCGATTTTCGCGGCGAACGGGACGCCATCGCAACGGTCTGCGAAACGGCGCCCGACATCCTGGCCCACAACGTGGAAACCGTCGCCTCCCTGCAAACGAAAATCCGTCCGCAATGCCGCTACCGCTGGTCCTTGAAAACTCTGGAAATCGCCCGGCGGCAATTCGGCCTCAATACCAAAAGCGGGTTGATGCTCGGATTGGGAGAAACAAAACAGGAAGTCACGCAAACCATGCGCGACCTGGCAAGCGCCGGATGCAAAATCCTGTCCCTGGGGCAATACCTGCGACCATCAAAGAAGCATGTCGAGGTGACGCAATTCATCCGCCCGGAGGTGTTCCGGGAGTACCGGGAACTCGGCGAGTCGCTCGGCCTGGAGCACGTCGAGGCAGGCCCTCTGGTGCGAAGCTCCTACCACGCCGACCGGCAGGCAGAGGCGCTACAACACGCTAAACCCAGATGCAATCCGCAATAACCAGGGCCATCAACAAAACGCCGATAACGCCGTTGACGTTGAAGAAGGCGATGTTGACCTTCGACAAGTCGTCGCTTCTCACCAGCGAGTGCTCGTAAGCCAGCAAGCCCGCCACCAGGACCACCCCCGCCAGATAAAGGTTTCCCAACAGGGGAAACGCCGGGAGAAGCAGTAAAAGCATCCCCACCATGACCGCATGAAAGAAACGCGCCAGCATCAGGGCGCGGGCGACGCCCAGAGCCGCGGGGAGCGAACGCAACCGGTTGCGCCGGTCGGATTCCACGTCCTGGCAGGCGTAAATGATATCGAATCCGGCGAGCCAGAAAACGACCGCCGCGCCGAGCAGGAGCGCGGCAGGAGAAATTTCCTCACGCACCGCCACCCACGCGCCGACGGGGGCCACGGCAAGCGCCAGTCCCAGAAAAAGATGCGAATACGCGGTGAACCGCTTGGTCAGCGAATAAAAGAAAACCAGCGCCAGCGCCAGCGGCGAGAGATAAAGCGCCAGCCGGTTCAGCATGGCGGCGGCCAGCACCAGTAACAGGGAAGAGGCGATCAGAAACACCCAGTACCGGCCGACACTCACCCTGCCGGAGGGCAACGCGCGGTTCTCGGTGCGCGGGTTGAGCTTGTCGTATTTTGCATCGACGATGCGGTTGAACGCCATGGCGGCGCTACGCCCGCCAAACATCGCCACGACGATCCAGAACAACGTTTCCGAATCCGGCAGACCCCCCGCCGCCAGAAACGCGCTCATCAAAGCAAACGGCAACGCAAACACCGTATGCTGAATCTTGATGTCGGCAAAAATAATCTTCAACTGTTCCGGGAAAGTGGTCATGGCTTAAGGATCATGCTTCGACACCCCTCGAACGCAATGCAGACTCGGCGCAACGGCAGGTTTTCCACCCAAGCGCATCGAAGGATGGTAAAATCATCAAAACCCGCTCCCGGCAACAGTCCGAGACCAATTTGCTACCCCGCTATCACTGTATCCTGAAAATTTTGAAATGAAAAAAAAATGCAAATTTTGCCTTGAAGAAAAGGAATTAATAAAAGCCCATATCATCCCAAGGTGTTTTTGGGGTCCACTAATAAAACAAGAGGGGCCTATTCATATCATACCAGCCAATCTTCATAAGCGAGAATCAAGATCCCAAATCGGTGAATATGACCCCAAATTAGTCTGTGAAGA
>JBHHYO010000055.1:0-17832 GCA_046757665.1 Nitrospinales bacterium | reverse complement strand
TGAAACCGAGAACGTTCAAGCCGCCCTGGAACGCCTTGAAAATCGCCGACGTCGCTAGCCTCGCCGCCATCGCGGACAAGGCATCGAAAAAGTTGTTCTTCATATTATTGAGAACGTCCTTCCACAACTCACCCATGGAAAACGTGCCCGTTTTAAAACCTTTATTGAAAAAACTGTTGAAGTCCTTATTGAGGTCACGGGCAGTGCTTCTGCCAAAATTTTCTATGGTTTCAAAAGTGGTATTTATTTCATTAAGCTTTTCCTCAAATCCTTCGACAAACGTATTGGGGAAGGCTTTGGCGGTTTTTACGAAGGTGTCTTCCAGTTCTTCGAAGGTCCTGCCGAGACCCACAAAAGTTTCCTGATTGATGTCAGTTATTTTCCTTGAACTGGATTCAAATGCTTGCGCGAGGTCTTCCAAACCCTTGCCCAGCTCTTCCAATACCTCTTTGGAGACTTTTCCCGACCCATCGGCGGCCTTATTCACCTCCTCAAATGCTTTAAAGACCTCATTCAAGGCCTTTTTTAAATTATCCTGCAGAGCTGTAACACCCTGGGATGTTTCGTCTTTCAGACCCACCGCCAGATCGGCTTTTATCTCTCTCATAACTGCCTCTAATGAAAAAGGGAACGAGAGGTCAAGCTTCGTTCCCTTGGGTGAAAAATTATCAATCCTTCACAATTTAAATAAAATTCACAAACCCTGATATCCCCGTCAGCTATTGTCGACGCAACACGCCTTCCTTTCTAATCCATGTACAGGAATGCACTCGCTTTCCCCGAGTTTATGCGCTTTAAACCACCCTATGAGCTATTCTTCAAAAAGAAATGTTTATTAACTGTTGCACTTGCGAGTTGAATCCACCACCGATTTTTATAAATTTCATTAAGGACATCTTCCTTTCTGCACGAAGGTAATCGAATCTCTAAAAACCACAAAACATAAATTTCTTTGACCTACAAACTCAATTTCACTAAAAATCCCAGCCTCTCCCTTGAAGGGGTTGCCGACTAACGAGCCGATCAAAATGCCAATCACCAGCGCTACCACGAGCATCCACTTTTTCATGATATCCTCCTTTTTTGCCTGCCCCCATTAATTTGGTATTCGGAACTCTCATTTTAGCACAATATACTAAAGCATGGAAAGCTCGGCCGGCCTCGTTGAAGGATGATGGAGTTGTCTCTTTATTCTTTCATCTTTTTGCCTTTGCTCGGACTCGATAATTTTGATTTCCCGCGACACAATCCCCAGGTAATGCCATTCATCCGGCGAGAGGTCATCGACGCCGTAGGGAATCCGACATTCGTCCAGCTCGAATTTCAGTTGCAGGACATGCAGGGTCCACGGGCCGATTTCCGGGAGTTGCTCGGCGCGGGTCATTTCGCATTCCGCGCAGGCCCGGTCCCACCACTTCCGCCGGGTTTCGAGGAGAATGGGACAGGCGGTCCGTTCGATGCGACAGACCCGTGCGTCCAGGAGAGCGCGGATGTCGCGCTTCACTTTCCCACGCCCACCTCGTTCAGCCGGTTTTGCGAATTGCCTTTCCACAGGTCCAGGGTGGCGCGTTCAAACACATCGGCAAACAGGGTGATGAACACGGCCTTCCAGCCCGGCGCGTCCGGATAATATTCCAGGTTGTTTTGCCGATAAAAATCCTTCACGCCTTGAATCTCCTCTTGCGTCATGGCGGAGCAAACCGTCATTTCGTGTTCCGGGTTTTCGTCGAAGGCCGCTTGCGCGCCCTCCACTTCCAAAAGAAGTTCCACCGTTTCCCGGGTCATTTTGTCGGCGAAACCGGCGCCGTCGAGATTGCCGTCGGGGCCGAGGCTGGCCTTGCGGATGGCGCGCACCCTGGACTGCGAGGGCAGTTTAAAAATTATGGAATACCGGTTGCCGTCGGTGTCGGTCACCGCTATTTTTCGTGTTGCGGAAATTAGTCGTGTCATGTAGGCCTCCGAAAAAATGGGTTGGCAAGGAATGGTTTTCCCCTGGTGAGCGGAAGGGCGTTTTGGACAGGATTCCGGGGATGTCAGGCGTCGGATTCCATGAGCAATTGTGCGAGTCTCTTTTTCCCGGAGCGGCCGATCCGAATTTTGCGTCGGCGCGCCAGGGCCTTCAGCTCTTGCAAAGACATGTCCTCATAATTCGCAAGCGCGGTCAGGGACTTTTCCCGCAGAACCTCGGCGCTCCAGTCATCCGGAACATGCAGAACCATTCCACCTTGATTTTTTACTTTCATAATGTGTGCGCCACAAAAGGAATCAGGAATTCGGCCCGGACGTTTTCTTTTTGCCGAGGTCGAGGTTTCCTTTTTCCAACTCGTATGTTTTTTCTCCCTTTTTCACCTTGACCCCTTGAATGGCCGCGCTACAGGCGGTCACGGCAAACGCCAGCAAAAAACCCAGTAAAAGTTTTGTTTTCATTTCAAAATGCTCCTTTATTTTTTAACGATCGATCTTCCCAGAATGTAGGCGATCACGACGCCCGCAAGCGACATGATCTGCTCCGAGGGCAGTTGGATGCCGAGTCCCTGATTGAACACCATGATCACCCCGGCAACCACCGTGGTCCAAAATTCGGTTGTTTTGATTCCTGACTTGATTCGATTCATTGCTTTCCTTTCCAAAGTAAAGAGGGAAGGGGGACGGCGGCCGGCTTGCCGGCGCCGACCGCCGTTTGCCGATCAACCCAGAACCTGAACGCCCAGGCTCGGGTTCAGCGTCTTGACGCCATAGAGCGCGTCGATGGACACATAGACCGCCTTTTCCTTGCCTTCATACCAGACGGCGGAACGCAGGCCGAGGCCCTTGTAATCCACCACCGACACCTGCGCACCGGGAAAACTGCTGTTGCGATTCAGCGGACGCATGACCAGGGCAAAGGCGTTTCGATGAAAGGCCATGTTGTAAGTCGTCACGGGGGCCGAGCCCGCGGACACGATGTTCTGGTCCATGAACAAACCGAGTCCGTAGCGCCGCCCCAGCGAGGCTTCCTTCAGCGCCGTGCCGTCGTCGCCGATCCGTTCGGCGGAAGTGAACTTGTCTTCCTTTAGAAGTGCCGCCTCGTCCTTGGAACTGAGAACGAGGTTGCGGCGGTCGACGGGAGCTTTTTGTCCATTCAGCGCCTTGCGCGCATCCACCACGGTGTTTGCGACCAAATCGACGCCCGCCGTGCCCACGGAGGTGGTCAGGTCGGTGTATAACGCGCACAAGTCGCGGTCGATTTGATCCGCCAGAGCGTACATGGCGGGCTGAATGTATTCCTCCACCAGGTTGTTCACCGAAAACGCCTGCTCCTTGTCGCCAAGGACAAAGGTGACCTCTTTCCACCGGTTCAAAACGATTTGAACGTTGGTGGGAGCCAAATCCTGGATGGTGACCGTTGCCCCCATGTCGTTGGCGACAAAGGTTTGCGGCTGGCGGGTGTTGACGGTGTCGCCCTTCTGGGCGACCATGTTTTCAAAATCGCGATGCACCAGATTGGCCATCACCAGATTGTTTTCCAGGGCGATCAAACTTTCCATCGCCCAAAATTCAGGGTCCATGGGACCTAAGACATTTGCCATTTCAAAATCTCCTTCGTTAAAGACGTTATTGGACCAGGACCTGGCCGGTCACGGGGTTGCGTCCGGCCTTGTACTGCTCCAGCGTCAATGTTTTGCGATTCAGGACGCCCGGGCGGACGGGGCCGTCGGATCCCCTGGAGCCGCGGCCGCCGCCCGAAGCCATGGCGGGCGCCAGATTTTTCTTTTCCTGCTTGAGATACGGCAGAGCTTCATCGAACGGCAACATCTGTTTTTCGTAACCGGACCCATCCTTTCGCGGCACCTCGCATTCCACCTCATGCTGGCAGGCTCCCTCCGGAGCGCCGTCGCCACTGATGGGAACCGACCGCAACCGGCCCTGGCCGCGAAGATAACCAAGAAGCGTCTCGGCGTTTTCATGGGAATAGGAAGCCCGCCGCGCCGCTTGCATAAACGCGCGCTCCTGCTGGGCCAGCATTTTTTCCCGTTGAAAACCCGAAAGCTCGCCCTCGGTCTCCTTTAACTTTTCCTGCGCCGCCCGGAACTTCTCTTCCAGTTGCTCCTTCTCCACAAGATGTTTGTTCTCGAATTGCTGAAGCTTGATCTCCAGTTCCCGGCTCTGCTTTTCGGTGAGATTTTTATTCTGCATCTCCTCTTCGAGCTGGGAATGAAGTTGCCGGTTAGTCTGATCGGCTTCCTCAAGCAAACCGCGGATGGCGCGCAGTTCTTCCTTTATCCGGTCACGTTGCGATACCACCTTGTGAAATTCGTCGCGTGAAATCAGGTTTGAGTCGGCCCCCGGTCCCGGGGTCGAAGCGCTCTCTCCAGAGCTTTCCAATCGTTCGGTCATGCCGTACTCCTCCAAAAAAATATCCGGTAGCCGTCCGGCTCCGGATATCGGTTGATAAAGGCAAAGCGCCCAGGCGCCGTTGCCTGTTTTATAAATTTTGCTCGTGATTAGCGGCGAAGGTTTTCCCGCAACAGGCCGCGAAACTTCTTCAAATCCGCCAAAGAAGGAATGGGAACCCCCATCTCCCGCAAGTGCATACCAATGGAAACCAGCTCGATCATGCTCATATACAACAGGCACCAGTTTTTGAAATAACCATAAACCGCTTCCTGCCGGTTTCCCGCCAGAAAATGATCCGTCAAAAGCAGAGGCAGGATCAGCAAAAGATACCCCAGGAACTTTTTGAGCCCGGCCTTGAACTTGTCGGGGCAAAACCGCTCCCGGACAACGGCGAGACTCAGCCCAAACAGGAAATCCAAACTGTAAAGACCCAGCACAAGCCAGTACAGCGGGTCGGAATGCGCTCGAATCAGGTGAAGCGCAAAAGCCAGCACCGCCGACCAGAAACACCGCGTCAACGTCTCGGAACAATCAAACACAATGGGCGCGTGCATGGCTCAGGTCTCCCGTACCGGGTGAAGTTCGCCGCGTACCCGGGGGGCTTCGGACGAACTTCGCGCGCCGGGTTGCGGGTTGACGAGTTTGCGCTTAATGTTCTCCCGGATTTCCTGAACGATCTCCTCCATTTTGTCATTGGACAAATTGGGGAAATACTTGCGCACCAGCCGCTCCTCGATTTCCCCGGCAAGAACCGGCGAATCGATGCCGTTGATCAACAGGAACCCTTCATTGAATTGGTCCTCAAACGACTTGACATCGAACTCGTCGGGGTAGTCGATGGAAACCGCATCGAGGAATTGCTCCACCTTGTCTTCATCGACGCGCGGCACACCATCCTCGCCGCGGACCCGGAACAACCAGCGCAGGACGATTTCGAGGATTTTAAATTCCGTCTGCTCTTCCTGATCGGCGTGTTCGGCGAGGATATTTTTAATGTCAGCGCGCTTTTCCTTCAACGTATCGGCGGCTTCGCGGACCGCGGTTTGATTTTCGGAAATCAGGCTCAGCGCGTTGTACATATAACGAATGTGATGGCGAAGTTCCTCGTCGATCTGCCGCAAGCCTTCCAGGTCAAACACCAGGGTAAAAGGTTTGCCGCCCATTTCGGCGTTGTAGAAGAGCACGTTTTTCGGACCCAGCTCCACCTCCACGCCGCCCTGCCCGGAAGGCAGGCACAGCAGGGGAAAAACGTAAAACTTGACCGCCATCCCGGCATCGCTCAACAGCCGGTAAATCGCCCGGATGGTCCCCTCAATGGGTTTCAGGAGACTCAAACCCTTGTCAGAGTCGTTTTCGTGTTCTTCGAACATAAAATCAACGAAAGGCACTTTTCCCAAATTGTGCACGGCCCGGTCAACCAGACGGTAGCCCGTCTTGTCGATTTCATACTCGAACCATTCATCAGAAGTCCACACGACGTATTGGTATTCCGGTTCATCGGGAGGCCCCGTTTCCATATCAAATCCTGTTTTCTCCAGGCGCAGGGTTATCCAGTTGTATTTTCCCAGATGATCTTTCTCCCAGTTCCATACCGTGGACGGGCAATAGGCCGTAAGGTAGGGGAACAGTTTTTTGCGTTCCATCTCTTCCAGGTTGTCGGCGGCTCCCCTCGGCATATCCACGCCGATCAGGTATTTGCCGCGGACATATGTTTTGGAAGCTATGCGCTTCATGAACTGATTCATCTTTCTTCCGGCCAAATCCACTGTACCGTTGTCGAACCAGTCCATGATGCGCGCAAACACGTCCTGCTTACGGGCATGGGAGGACAGCCGGCGCGTCGGGTTTTTCTTGTGCAGATAGGACACGTAAATTTTGCGGAACGTCGCCGGATAGTAACGGTAAACCGCCAGTTTGCGGCGGTCTTCATAAGTGTCGTCGCGCTCGTTCTCGTAACGCTCCAATATGGACCCGTCGGCGAATCCTCCTTCACCGGTCACCATGTCGATAAACAGGTTTTGCTTGTCGACAATTTCGTCGTACTTGGCGTGTTTCGTTAAAAAATAAGGAAGTTGTATTTCTTGATCTGCCATAATTTTCTCCAGTAAGAAAACATGCTTTTACCTGTCCAGTTCAAACAGCGCGTCGATAATTCCCGGCGTGTCCTTGTCGCCGTTCAGGACCTGCTTGATGACGGTTTTCAAGCCCGACAGGTTTTTCGCGGAATCAATGGCCGACGCGATCCGCGCCTCCACCGCCGCCTTGCCGGGGAACTTCCGCCGGAACCGTTCCTCCTTGTCCTTTTTTTCGCGCTCCTTACGGTTGCGTTCTTTATTGTGTTTGAATTCGGTTATCTGGCTCATAAAATCTCCCTATGATCGTCATTGCAGGAGGCTCAGCCGACGAAGCAATCCAGAAAGTTCCCACCGGGCGCGGCCCGACTGGATCGCCACGCCGCCGGTGGCGGCTCGCGATGACATTTGATTTACTGCCGCGCCTGCAATCCCCAGGCGTGCAGGAATTGATCCCGCCCCTGTGTGGTTTGATACCGCACCCGCAAATCCTGCGCCGCCGGTTCGGTCGTAAAATCCAGCGTGCCGCGCATCACCCGGATATTGCCGCTGATCGGACTGCCCTGCTGGGCCAGCGTGATGGTTGTCCAGGTTGCGCCGCCGTCGCGGCTGACCTGGAACACGCCCGGCCCGTCGCCCGCCGAATACTCCTGCAACGCCCAGACATAGGCCGTCGCCGGCACCGCGCCCGGATCGAATGTTTTGGAGCGCAAATCCATCGCCGCCCGATCCGTGTCCCAATTGACTCGCGCCAGACTGACCTCAGGATTTTGAATATTGTTCATGGATTTTAAATACATTACGAAACCAAACCAGGTGTGCGTCCCGGGAACAAATCCGCCCGACATTTCAAACTCCGCGTCGGTGATGCCATTCACGTCGCCACCGGTCATGCTGACTGCCGTGTTGAGATCAATGGCCTCGGAAATTGCGTGGACAATATCCGTCGCACCCGCACCGGTTGAATCAACCCATGTCTCGGCGTTCGTATTTGTTGTGTCGCTGTTTCTTTGCCACTTGGCTCCATCCCACCGGACAACCTTTTTCCAAACACCACCGGTCGAGTTGAACGCCGCAACCAGCGTGTTTGTGTTGTTGTAGCTGGTCATTCCATTCGTTCCAAAAATGAACGCATGTTTCACAAACTGCTGGTTGGCGGCCGATGCGGTTGTAAATGAATTGATATCGATTACGCTCGCCGCGTTCTTCAATTGACTGAACACCGGAATGACCACCGCAGGCTCGTTGACAGGATTGAAAACCTCACTTTCCATCAACTCGATTTCGTGCAATGTCAGCGCTGATCCGCCTTGCGAGGCTGTTATATCGAATCTGTAATACCTGTACCCGGTAGTGTTTGTGAACGAATTGTATGTGCGCTTTTCGTCGGCCGTCCAGGCGGGCGCGCCGGTTTGCGTGTCGATATCTGTAAAATTTGTTCCATCATTTGAACCTTGCAACTTCCAGTCTTTCGGCGCGAATCCACTGGCGGTATTAGCATCCCATCCGATGATGGTGTATTGAGTTATGATTTTCGTTACACCCGCGCCAAAATCGAGCGTCCATTGGCCTGTACTGCCGGGATTGTTCCAGACACCGAGTGTATTCGTAACGTCGTTGATAACATCCGCGGCGACACCACTTGAAAAATTGCTGGTCGCCGTTTTCCCACTCGTCAAATCCGCCGTAAAGCCAGAGCCGCGTTCATTCAACCGCACCTTGCCGCCCACAAACTCCGTGGGCCGGATGATGTAATCTTTCGGGCCGGTGGTGCCTGTGAAATTCGTATCGAGAGTAATCTGCGTCGCCGAATCGCGGCTTAAAATACCGAACCACGTTGTACCGCCATCGGGCGTGATTCGCATATTGGCCGCATTCGTCGGCCAGGAGCCGCTGGAAAGGGTGACCGTCGCGCTGGCGTTGGTAAACGTCGCCTGCGACGTAGATTGATTGGCGTTTGTAAAATCCTTTTGCAGGTAATCGGATTCGGTGGTGAATGGAAAATCGACATTGAAACCCACGCCGCCGTCGATTCCCTTGTAAAACTTGGACACCATGTCATAGGCGAATCCGACGGATGCCGCCTCATCCGCGCCGATGCCGTCGGCCACCGGGAACGAATCCGCCCAGGCGATCTCCATCAGCAAGGCTTGCCCATTATCTATGGACTGTTGCTCCGCGAGGCGGAACGCCATGTCCGTGTTGATATCAACCTGCGGATTTTTCGGCGCCGACGCCGGAGTGTCGATACCATAGGCCACGGCGGAAATGGTGTTGTCGATCACCGCCACGTCCACGACCACCGTGGTATCCGGGTTGGCGAATGATGAACTAACAATGGCGGCCACCACGTCGCCACCGTTCAGCGTCAACTTGACTTTGCGGTTCTTGACATAGACCGCCGTTTTGTCCGTCGGAATTTTAAACGAGGTCGAGGAAACGAAAGCCGGCGTGTCGCCGGAAGCCTTGAATTCAACGGCGACCGACGCCCCGGCGGTCGGCGTGCCATCCGGATTGATCACCTGCGCCAGGCGCGTTGACAGGTTTGCCGTAGTGCCGCGCGCCGCCACCTGCTCACTGGCAATCGGATCAATGCGCGCTTGCAAATCCGCCGCGCCGCTCCGGGCGTTCGTCACCTCGGTCTGTACGGAAGTCAGCCCGCCGCCCAGGTCAGTATTGGTTCCCTTGTCGCCGAGGAAATCCTTCAGCGCCTGGAGCGCGTTGTTGTAGGGGATATGCCAGTTCTTCTCCCCCTTCGTCCACTGATAAGTCAAATAATCGAAAAAACTCATATTTTCCCTCCATAAAAAACCGGCCGCTCCCGGTTTCAAATCTCGCCCCGGTGCAAACCGAAAGAAATTATCCGGTCTCACCCGGTTGCAGATTTTTCAATAAGGTCAAGATGACCCGTTTTTTATTTTTGGCGGCTTTTTCCCTCAATCCGGTCAGCCTGTAAACAAATTGTTGGTCCTGAAAATCGGGTCGTTGGTTCCGGTTCACTTCAATGTTGTCGTGGAGATTTCGGTCCAGCGGCCGGATATGCGTTTCGGCCTTTGCCAGAAGCCGCGGCCTGCTGTGAAACGGCAAAAGCAGACCGGCCAGCGATTGGGCATCGGTTTTATTGACAAGAAAGGTTTCGATGTTTTTGCCTTCCTCGCTGTCGTTGATGTAAGCTGAATTCAAATCAAATTGCCGGAAGAGCTTCATTTCTCCAGAGGAAAAATCCCTGCCGTACGACACGCTGATTTCTGGAGCCACATTTTCGTCGGTTGCTATTTCAAACTTGAACAGGTTTTCATCACTCAATTGAACGCGATTGGGGTCCGCGGCATTCGGGTCCGCGAACACCTGCGCCCGA
Source organism: Nitrospinales bacterium (assembly GCA_046757665.1). Classification (GTDB taxonomy): domain Bacteria; phylum Nitrospinota; class Nitrospinia; order Nitrospinales; family JAJDAT01; genus JBHHYO01. The sequence continues at coordinate 8,025 of JBHHYO010000055.1, read as the reverse complement.
ATTTTCCCGGACTCCCGGTCGGTGAAAAAAAAACAGTGGTTGGAATTTTCAATAAGGGAAAAAATTTCGTCGATCCGGGTTACCCTTTCGACGTAAATTCCCAGCGTATAATTGCGCGCCGTATCCAGGGCATTGAAATCCGCCGCGATAATATCGCTCGCCGTGAGGGGAAGAAAATTGAGCAGAATATATTTGGAGATTTCCCCGCCTTTCCGGAGCCAGACACCGCCGTCTTTCAGTCCGTTGAAATCCGCCGTGATTTGTCCTTGCGGCACGGCGTTCAAGGTAAACTCCCCGTTGGCGAGGTCCGGCGTAAAGGAAACAGACACGCCGTCGTCGTAAACGGCGGAGATTGAATCGAGGGCCAACAGAGACAGTTTCCATTTGCCGCCAACCCCGATGGTGGAATCGATCCGCACGGCGCGGCCATTGGTAATTTGGCCAAAGGCAATCTGCACGGTTTTCCCCTCGGCGGAGGGGTCCATGTTGGGATAGGTCGCCAAATCATATTGGATCAATCCAATACGTGTTCTAAAAAGGCTTTTCAGGTCGGCGACCTCAAAATCCACTCCGGTATCCGAGTACGTGTTGCCCTTGAGAATCCATTTCGCCACGGTTTTGAACTCGGAGAACGGGTAATCCTTGTGAGCGCCGCCCAGTTTGATGGTCACCGGTTTGTTCAGCCAATTGTATTTGTACAGCTTCTCACTCCAGTAAGGACTGCCGCTGTCTTCCAGCAGAGTCAGACTGCCGCTGGATTGAATGGTGTTCCCCGATTTCTTTTCATTGATACTTTGGCGGAACTCCGGGATGCGGGCGATTTTCGGTTGATAGTACCGGTTGTTAAAAATTCGCGGATGAGTGCCGAACACTTCCAGAAAATACGCCGTCATGTAATGCGTGTCCGGGGCGGCGGAATCCGTAGTGTGCGCGTACAGCAGTTCACCGATCGGATCGAAATACCAGGAACCGGGGCTGGCCTCCACGGCGGAGATATCGGATTGAGCGCCGAGAAAAGTTTTTTCTTCCTTTAACCGGGAAACCACCATGCCGGGCTCAACGGCAATCCAATAGGTATTCAGCTGGCCCGAAGCCAGAGCCCATCCGGACATGTGCGAGGCCGGTTCGATTTCCGCAAGATAGACCTTCTCCGAATCGGTTTCGTTAATCAGTTGACTGTATGTAAGAATATCGGGCATGTTGCATTACCGCTCTGGCCGGTGGCCGAGGTTTATAAACTTTCCCGGAAATCCAGGTTGATGTCGCGCAATGTCTTGTTGATGTGGCTGGTGGCGAAAACCATCTGCCGGGCAAGCCGTCCATAAAAAGTGGTGAAGAACCAGTTGGAGACGTTCTGGTCCGGCTCCAGGCTTATAAAAAAATCCTTGGTCAATCCCACAACATTTTGCATATGAGCAAACTCCGCCTGGGCTTCCGAGGAATCCACCCCTTCAAAATTCAACTGAATTTGGCCGAATTTTTGTTTTTCGTCGGAATGTGTCACCTGGCCCATGGAGTCTTCCTTTCTCGACGGGTCGCTAAAGGGGCGAATGCGGAAATCGGCGGAAAAGTTGCGGCTGGGACGGAACACGGGACCCAGAAAAATCCGACCCACCTCAAGGTATCCGTCGGAATTATTCTGGTCGAACCAATGAAGCTTCCAAAACCGGAACTCCTGGCTTGCCGCGAACAGGGTCATATCAATGGGCCGGATGAATTGCAGATCATCCGACTGCGGGACCCCGCTGGCGCCATGGAAACCCGCTCGGTCCTCTCCCGCGCCCCACAGGGATTTCCAAACCTCGATGATGCCGCTGTCAAACCGATAGCCTTCCGGAAAATTAACCGGGTCGTAAGCGTTTTCAAAATCCAGAACGAAATAGTCGGTGCCGGTGAAAGAAACGGGGGCGGGCGCCGCCAGCGTCAGGGCATCCGGCCCCGTCACCGCTTGAATTTTTGCGACCTTGACGTTCGCGCCGGTTCCGTATAACAGATCCGTTCCATCCATCCGGGATGTCCAGGCCGGGCCGCCGGCCTTCGAGACGGCGCTACTGGTGGCGGTAAGGGCAATTGTCCCCCCGGTCACCGTTTGTGTTACTCCGCGAATCCGGTACGTTGCGTTCACGGACAAATTGTGGTTCGTCATGAAAAATCCTTCGACAAATTCATCCGCGTCGAAGGGCACAATGACATAATGACCCGCGGTTCCTCCGGTATCCGTCGTGCGCCAGACGGCGCGCCTCTGTTTGTTCTGGACGTTGCCCACCGGAAGCGTGGGCGTCTGGTTGTCCGCGGCCAGCGAGGGGGTATCGGACCGGTTGTTATAAGCAAAGACGACAACATTTTCCATATCGCTCAACCTCGTTCTATTCGGATAAACTTGCGAAAGTTTTGTGCCCAGAAATTTTTCAGAAAGCGAACGGCGTTTTTCATGTCCTGGCGCGACGCGCCGACGTGCGGCCTTGCCGGAATATTTCTGCGTGAGTCGCCAAACTGGTGCGTGACCGCTTTCCGGCGTTCCTTTGCGGGAAAGTCCATGACCAGCAGACGGTCGGTGGTACGAGCCCGGTTCACACGGAACGACCGGACCATTTCCCCGGTGTCCAATAACGGGATCGAAGGGTTCCGGCCCGTGCCCGGCCGCGCATTTTTTTGGAGCGGCTTGTGGCGCGCCGGGTTGCCGCCGGCGTCCACGCCCAACCCGCGCCGCATCCGGCGGCGATATCCCGTCACAAAAATTGAATGGCCCATGCGGGTGTTCAGCGCTTTGGAAAACATTGCGCGAGGATCGACGACCAACTTGAAAGGCGTAACCGTGAGCATGGCAAACTCCAAAAAGATCCGCAAACCGGGGGCGCCGGAGTGATTACCCCCCTATATAATGCACGGCGTGCAGGGTGGGCCTGGAATTACCACTTTGTTTTTAATGGGTTACGCGAACTGCTGGGGTAGGTGTGGCGGAATTGATCCGCAATTGCCGGGGCAGAATTTCAACCGAACGGATATCCGTGGCAAGCGGCCAGCCGGGAGTGGGTGTCAAACGCAATTCCTGGTTCAGAAACACCCGGTAAAAAATCCTCGGCACGGTAATCGGCCCGACTCGAATGAAGTCCACAATCGGACGGATGGATTGCCCGGCCCGAAAATCCAGGCGCACCCGGGCCTCCACTACAAGGGGACCCGTCGGCGAGGCAAGTTCCAGCCTAGCGCGAACGGCGTTGTCCTCGCCGTCGAGCCGGAAAGGTTGCCGCAGTTTGCCGGCAATCCTTTTTTCCACGTCCTCAAAGCGTAGCGTTAACCGGGGAGTCAAGCGGCCGATTTTGAAAAAAATCAGCCGGTCGTGCAAAAAAAGTTCGTACAGATTGATCTGCACCTCCTCCAGCGCCAGCCGCAGGTCGTGGAAAAGAATCTTGTCGATCACGGCGGAATCGGCGGTGATCGTAATGCTCCGATACCGCCCGAGAGAAAGGTCGTCGGGGTTGCCGGTGGGAAGAACAGTCAGCCGCAAATTTTTTCCTTGAGAAATCCCATAGCCTGGATATTTTGCAAACGCCAGCCGCAAGCGTTCGGCCACCTCTGCCAAGTCATTCACGCCGGCCAGGCGGGTCGCCGGGCGGACCTTGAATCCATAAACCACGCCCCGGCTACCGTCCGGCAAGGGATACTCGCGGAACACCGGAAACGTCCGAGTCAGCGCCGGATCGTTTTTCAGACGATTTATCTTACCCGCCGCGCCTGAACTCGCAAACGATTTGCCGCCTTCCCGGGTGATGAAAAAATCGGTCAGTTCTCCCAAATTATTTTTGACGATTTTTAATTCGACCGGCAAATCCTCGGCTTGAACGACCTCCCAAAACGCTCCGCGGTGAAACGAGGGATGATTGGTCAACGTGCGAACGCTAATGGGGTTGCCTTTTCCGGAGCCGGACTCTGCGACCATATCTTTCAGCGCTTGCTCAATCGGCCAATGTTCCCTTACCGGCGGCCACAAGTCGATCGGACGGACCTCGCCGAGAACCGGCAACTGCCAACGCGCCCAGGCATGATGGGAAAACCCGCTCAACCCCCAGGTCAACAAGCCCATGGCAAGGGTCAACGCCAACAACACATTGCGAACCGCGGCTCTCTCAACGAGAAAAATAACCCGCGCCGAGATCACCGCCACGGCAGGAAGAAGCGGCAGGGTATACCGTTCATCCTTGTTATTGATCAAGGAAAAAATTACATAAGGAATAACGATCCAGGCAGACAGCGCCGGGTTAAAAAATCTTCTGCACGTCAGGAAGAATCCCCCGGCAACGAGAAACAACAGAAATAATCCAAGCCCCGTTTGTGTTTCGGCAATTCGGAAGTAATACAGCCAAAGGTCCCAGCCCTGGGTAGGGTCTCCTTCCAAAGTTCCCGCCCCGGAGAACTTGGTTGCCGATTTCACCAGCTTCACCAGATTGTGCGCGTACCAGGGAAAGCACAGCAAAACCGGGATGCCCAATACCATGAGAAGATTTGCCCATCGAACCCGTAACGCGGCGCGCCGCCAACTCGCCTCGCCGCCGGAAAAAAGTCCGATCAGAACCGCGGGCGCCAGGAAAAAGAGAAAGGTCCATTTCACCAGCATCCCCAGGCCAAGCATGACGCTGAAGCAGAAAGCAAACCGGGTGTCCTCGAAATTTCTCGAACGGATAAAGCAGTAATAGGACAAGGAAACACAGGCGGTCAGCGCCGTATCAATCATGCAGGTGCGCGAAATATAGGCCAGATACGGATAGCAGGCTATGAAGAACGCCGCCGCCAACCCGGTTTCCCAACCGAACAGTGTCCGCCCGATGCCGAAGGTCGAAACAATAATCACCGACAAATACAATCCGTTGACCCACACCGCACGGTCGGCGTAAGGCCCGAACCAGGCCAAAAACGGAGCCAGGCTGAGGTGGTACAAGGGCGGGTAATAGGATTCCACATCAAGCAGGTCCACCCACCGGCTTGCGGGCGAGGTCAGAACATGGAGATACTTTGACGCAATGCGGAGATGGGCCGCCGCGTCCCAGTGCGGCGGGCGGGTGTCCAAAGTCACCCACAACCCATTCACGGCAAACACCGCCAGGACCAAGGCCGCAAGCGCTATCCAGACCAGGGAGCCGGATGCGCCGTGCCGGGCGCAATCTGTCTGGAGTTTTTCTCTCATCGCGGTGTTCTTATTCCGCGTAACGTTCGTCGGCATAGATCAATACCTTGTATTCCCTGGATTCCAGCGATTCGGTCGTTTTCCGGTCGGGGAGGTCGAAATATACCGGCGCGTTGCAATAAAACATCGCCGTTGGGGAAGGCACTCGGAAGATCGCCACCTTTTCATTGTTCCGGTTTATCGTCCGGCAAAACTCCTTCAATGTATCGAAGTATTCGATATGACGGGCGGGTGTCTTATGGAGTTTTTGCCTTTCCAGGGAGACCCGGACGTTCAAGACGATGAAAACAATCAGCAGGCCGGCGAGTAGTTTTCTTTTCAATCCGGACGATGATTTCTGTTTGATCTCATAAACATAGCGGATGAAATATCCGTTGATCAGACAAACCGCCGGGGCGGCAATAAAAGGGTACGCCGGCGCCTTGGTGACGGTCAGCGAAAAAACCAGGTATGGAACAAGCGCCCAGATACTCAAAATCCGCAAGGGCAAATCATGCGAACGCCAGGCGTGATAAAAAACGAAGGGCAGGGACAACACGGACAGTTCGCCGTAAAAGCGGGGAATGCGAATCCAATGATAAAAAACGCCGCCGCTCCAATCCTCGGCGGGATGAGTGATGTACCCCAGCTTGCCGAAGATTCCCGCCACGAACGATGACGGCCATTGCAGGTAAGCATACAGGGACCAAGGAACAATAAACAACGCCGAGACGGAAAGAGCGGCTGACAGGTACTTCACAATGTCCCCCGGCGGTGTCCTGAGTCCGCTGAGGATGTAAGCCAGCAAAACCAGAGGAAGAAACGCGGCGAACAGCTTGGTCAAAAAAGCCAGGCCGACGGCGCCGCCCACGAGCAGGGCAGAAGATAGAATCGGCGCCCGCGGCCTTTCATTTCCACTCCCATCCCTGGACGGCAGTAACCGGAGCGCAAACCAGACCGCCAGTTGGATCAGCAGAATGAACAAGGTATCCACATGGTCCGAAAACTGGCGGCCGGTGGACAGGTCGAACAACATGCCGTTGATCGCATACAAATAGCAAGCCGCGCCTGCCGCGGCGCCGGAAAACAAACGGCAACCCATCAGAAAAGTCAGCCACACCGACAGCAGGGAAAAGATGACGCTGGGGATGCGCACCGCAACCTCATTGACGCCGAATACCTTCAAGCTAAGCGCGATGCACCAGAGCGTCAGGGGAGGTTTGTGCAACCAGACATGTATTTTCCGCCAATCTTCCGGCGGCGCCGGCAAGGCCGCGTCTTCATACAGAATGGGTTCCAGCGGGTGGTTGAGCAGGTTCTTCGCCACCACCGCATGAAAAGCCTCGTCCCAGGTGTTGAGGTAAAAATAAAATATGCCGTTTGCGTGAATTACCAGCGACAGGAGAAGCGACCCATAAAGACAGTAACGGTAACGTCCCAGCGTCCATGCCCGGTAAACCCAGTAGGAAAGCACAAAAAATAAAACTAACGTGACGAGGTTGACAGTCATGAACAGTAAGTCCCCTGATATTGGGATGCGATTCTACCACAGAGCCAAACAGGAAACAGATCGTCGCCTCACTTCCCCTTTGACAAGAAAGAAAAACGCGGTATGCCTCTTGGGGAGAAAAACCGCTTCCGAAAGTTTCCGATAAAAGCTAAAATGGCGCGCCGTCCTTCAAAACACATGAATTCTTCGCTATGAAACTTATCCTTAAAACCCCCGCCAAAATCAACCTCGGCCTCAGTGTTCTGCACAAACGCGAGGACGGGTACCACGAACTGGAAACCGTTTTGCAAATGGTCGGTTTGTATGACAGCCTGGAACTCGAGGCGGCAAGCCGCCTCGAACTGGACTGCGACACTCCGGGAATCCCCAAGGACGAAAGCAACCTGGTCTTGCGGGCGGCGCGGTTGTTGCAAAACCGCTTTCCAGACCGCGTCCGGAGTGGAGCGCGCATCAAATTGCGGAAAAATATCCCGTCCGGCGCCGGATTGGGAGGAGGCAGTGGCAACGCCGCCGGGGCGCTGATGGGTTTGAACGTCCTCTGGAACCTGCAATTGACGCGCCAGGACCTGGTTCGGCTGGCGCCGGAACTCGGCACCGACGTAGCATTTTTCCTGTTTTCCCCCTGCGCCCTGGGCCGGGGCCGGGGAGAATTGCTTGAATCCGTGCAACCGATTAAAAAATTTTACGTTATCCTTATATTCCCGGGATTCTCCGTCGCCACGGCCTGGGTCTATGAGAATCTAAATTTAAAGTTGACAAAAAAGCAAAAGAATATTAGCATTTTGAAAAATCTTTTATCCCGATCAGACATTCCGCGTTTGGGATCTTCCCTGCATAATGACTTGGAATCCGTTGTAATCCAAAGGATTCCGGAAATTCAGGCCCTGAAAGATCGGTTACGGGCAGTCGGAGCGCAGGGCGCTTTGATGTCCGGAAGCGGGTCCGCCGTTTTTGGATTATTTGAAAATCGCGAAAAAGCCGAAAATGCTTTCGCGGACCTTGATAAGGGGGATAACGAGGAGCTTTTTCTGACGGAAACCGTCAGCGGATTTTCCGACTTTTTGCCGGAGGAAATCATACATTACCCACGCAACCAGAAACCCTCCTGAATTCAATTAACCCTCTTCCAACTGAAAATCGCCGGCCGGCGAAACGGTCTTTGCGTTCTTCGGACGTGAGGACCCCGCTAGATTTTAACCCAAGAAAATGTAACAAGCGCCGGGGGAAAGAGGAAAGATTGTTTTGCAAGGCTTGGGCTTCCTGACTGCGCCTCCAAAACCGGCCGCTGGATAAATCAATAGAATTTATAATATAATAAGCGCCTTTGGGGCGTCGTCAAGTGGTTAAGACACAG
>JBHHYO010000054.1:0-17881 GCA_046757665.1 Nitrospinales bacterium | reverse complement strand
CCTGAAAATTAACAAAGAGTTTTTTGGTGTGGAAAATCCTGCCACAGCAAATTCCTTAAATGGTCTGGCGACTAACTTGAAGCTTCAAGGCCATTACGAAAAAGCTCAATTTTTATACTTGGACTTATTGAGGATCATGAAAAAAAACAAGAAAACTAAGAGTCAAAACTTTGCTACGTTGTTGGAAAATTTAGCGGACATCTATTGTCTTGAGGAAAAATTCAAGGAAGCCCAGCCTTTATTTAAAGAATCTCTGGAAATAATGGAAGAAATATACGGCGTTAACGATCCCAAGTTGATAACAACTCTTGAAACTTATGCCGCCGTTTCAAGAAAGTTGGTTCAAAAGGGGAAAGCCAGAGAATTGGAGGCGCGTGCCAAAAAAATCCGAGAAATGCGCGACCGGTAGAACCTGAAATAGCAAACAAATCTTGATTGCCGTGTTTCCCGAATAGCAAGAGCAAGGACCAAATCCCGCCATACCTCCCCGCCGGGGTATTTCAACCCGCCAAATGCAAAGGGCTTGCGCCGGAGCAACCCTGCATTTCACGCTATATGTAAGGGGTAAAAATCGGAGACCGCGGGTTGTGAACCTTTTTGGCAAATGGCTTTGTGAAAGGAAATCAAGTCGTGGAAACGGAGGACCCAGATTTGGAAGGCTTTTTATGTTCCAAAGCCGAAAACCCTTTTAAGAAAACCGGCGGCCTGTTTGGAAATTCAGCCAGCAAGGTTAAATTGCCGCCAAGAGAATGGACATAAGCTTGAAGCGTGGACAAAAGAACATCTGAGCGAGCTTCCAAACGGGAAACATTGTCCTGGTTAATTTTAAGTTTTTTTGCCACGGACTTTTGGGTCATGTGCATGGCCTTGCGAAGGTCCCGCAGGGTCATTTCCTCGGCTTCAAGCTCTTCAAACCGTTTGGCGATTTTTGCCTGGCGTTTTTTGCTCAGCTTTTTAATTTTTTCATCAAGACTTTTTCCCATGGCCTTGTTTCCTTTTAGCTTTCAATTTTAATTCTTCAAGATGATCGTCAAAGCGTTTGTCCGCTTTTTTATTAATCTTTTATAAAAAGTCTTTTCACTTCCGCCCGATTTGTCCCCTGCCACCAACAAAATAGCTTTTCTTTTGGTATCAAAGGCAAAGGCGACCCGCCATACACCGTCATCAGCTTCAAACCGGAGTTCTTTCAGGTTGGCATGTTTTGAGCCCTTCAAGACGCCGACATGGGGTCTTTCTAAATGGGGCCCAAATTTTTCGAGCAATTTGCCAAGCGCCAGGATTTCATCCTGAACATTCTCGGAAAGCGCATCAAACTCCGGCTCAAACAGGTCGTGAAATTCAACTTTCCACTTCATTTACTATTGTGCCTGAAAAAAAATATGCTGTCAAGAACATATGTTATTAAAAGCATAATATAATACAAAGGGGTCAAATCTCCACTTCTTGACTACAAGTTATTTTTCACTGTTTAAGATTTTGATTTTCGGACAATTCTATCCCACCGTCAGAGAATTGCAAATGGGTTTTGAAGGCTCAAAGCAGGGATAGCAAGAGCAAGGACCAAATCCCGCCACCTCCCCCCTCCAGGTTTTCAACCCGCCAAATGCAAAGGGCTTGCGCCGGAGCAACCCTGCATTTCACGCTATATGTAAGGGGTAAAACTCGGAGACCGGAAGAGTGAGCAATGGTCACACTTCGACAAGCTCAGTGTGACACGGGTCGACGAAGCAATCCAGAAAGGACCCATTCCCACCGGGCGTGGCCCGGCTGGATCGCCACGCCGCTTATCGCGGCTCGCGATGACAATCGGAAACGGGAGACCGGGGAAAAACAGGAACCGCAAAGGCGCGAAGGGCGCAAAGAAAAAACCGGTTTAACCACCGATGCACACGGATGAACACGGATAAACCCGAAATTTATGCGTGGGGCAGGCTTTCCTGCCTGCCCATGCGCGGACCGGTGGTTAGATATTTTGCGTTTCTCTGCGGTCTCGGTGGCTCTATGATGATTTCGGTATTGTAAATTTTAATCTTCAGAATGCGGTCTTCGGCATGGAAAAATACGTGATAAGAAAATCGTTTAATATTAGGCTATTAATAGTTAATTTTTAAAGCTTTTTCCAGCATGGTTTTTCCGCGAAATTCGTTGATTTTTTACCTGACGGGAAAGCTGTAAAGTGCGTTGCGGTGCAAGGGGTTACTGGTTTGACAGGCTGACGTTTTGACTATTTCGTTCCTCGTTTTTGAAAAATTTTTTTTTCGTAAAATCGGCCCAAGTCAGGTACGACCGGCGGTGCAAGCGGTTGCAAAAGGATGATGGGGGCAGGATCAGTCAGGGCGGGCAAACGACGGCGGGAAGACGGGTTGTCATGCTTCGACAAGCTCAGCATGACACGCAAACAAGCTCACCATGACAATAAAGGGAAATTCATTTTTAACGACTTCTTTGGCATCCCGCTAACACAGCGATTTGCTCGACTGTAAAATAGCGTCGTGCAGTTCGGCGTAAGTTTGGGTGACGGGGTATTGGGGGAACTCGTCGATGACGTTTTGCGGCGGGCGAAACAGGATGCCGGCGTCGGCCTCCATGAGCATTCCCGTATCGTTGTAGGAGTCGCCGGCGGCGATTACCGGGAAGTTCAGGCTTTTCAGCGCCGCCACGGCCTTGGTCTTGCCGTCGTTCTGCCGCAGGCGGTAACCGGTGATGCGCCCGTCTCCGTTGACTTCCAGCGAATTGCAGAACAGGGCGGGGTAGCCGAGTTTCTCCATGAGCGGGGATGCGAATTCGTTAAAAGTGTCCGACAGGATGATTACCTGAAACTCCGAGCGTAGCCGGTTCAAAAAGTCGCCGGCGCCGTTCAGGGGCTGGATGCCGCGGATGACCTGCTGGATATCGGCAAGCTTGAGGCCGTGTTCATCGAGGATTTTCAGCCGTCCGCGCATCAGCCGGTCGTAGTCGGAAATGTCGCGGGTGGTGAGCCGCAATGTCTCGATCCCGGTTTTTTCCGCGAAGGCGATCCAGATTTCCGGCACCAGCACGCCTTCGAGGTCCAAGCATACGATCATCGTATCGTCCTTTACTTCTTGCCTTTCCTTGCGCCGTCGCGGATGTTTTTTCCGAGTTGAGCGGAGCGTTTGGTGGCGATTTCCACGGCGTCCATCAGGGAGGTGCGCAATCCGCCGGCCTCCAGGGTGTGCAGTCCGGAGATGGTGGTTCCTCCGGGCGAAGTGACCATGTCCTTGAGTTCGCCGGGATGCTTGCCGCTTTCCAGCGCCAGCTTCGCGGCTCCCAGAATGGTTTGCACGGTCAGCAGGTTGGAGGTGTTGCGGGACAGGCCCATTTTGACTCCGGCGTCCGAGAGCGCCTCGATGATCATGAAGAGATAGGCCGGACCACTGCCGCTCAGACCGGTTACCGCGTCGAGTTGTTCTTCGTCCACGTCCACGGTTTTGCCGATAGCCTCGAAAATTCGGTGGACGAGCCTGATGTCGTTTTTCGACACATTCGCGCCGGGCGAAATGGCGGTTGCGGCTTCCTGCACGAGGGCCGGGGTGTTGGGCATGGTGCGGACCACGGCGGTTTTTCGGGCTTCGCTGTCGTTTAAAATGCCTTCAATGATGTCGGTGGGCACTCCGGCGATAATGGAGACAAACAGTTTCTGGTCGGTGTCCAGAGGCTTAATTTCGTTTAACAATTTGTCGATCGCCTGCGGTTTGACGGCCAGAAGGATGATGTCGGATTTTTCCACCACCTCGGAATTACTGCCGGTGGTTTTGATCTTGTATTCCTTGTGCAGATAATCGAGTCTGGCGGCGAGAATGTCGGAGGCGAGGATATTTTTCGCCGCGATAAATGAAGCGGACAACAGTCCCTTGATAATGGCCTCGGTCATGTTTCCCGCGCCCAGGAATCCCAGTTTTTTGCTTTTTAACACGGTGCTGTCTCCCTTCCGCCGTTAATGGCCGGTGTCCGGTCTTTTGCCGAAGATGGCGGTTCCGACCCGCACCAGCGTGGCGCCTTCTTCTATGGCGATTGTGAAATCATTCGACATTCCCATGGACAGTTCGCGCAGGGAAATATTTTCGATATTCGATTGAGCCATGCGGTTTCCGAGTTCGCGAAGTCGGGCATAGTATTTGCGCGATTTCTCCGGGTCCGGGTCGTAGGGCGGGATGGTCATGAGACCTTGCACGCGCAATCCATCCAGCCGGGACAGGTTGACCAGCAAATTTTCCAATTGTTCGGGAGCGACGCCGAACTTCGCCGCTTCACCCGACACGTTGACCTGGACGAGCACGGGAATGGTGAGCCGCCGCTTGCGGGCGGCCCGGTGAATCGCTTCCGCCAGTTCCAACCGGTCCACGGAATGGATCAGGTCGAACAGGTCGAAAATGTATTTTACCTTATTTTGTTGCAGGTGCCCGATAAAATGCCAGCGGATGTTTTGGCGGCCCAAATGGGCTATTTTTTTTTCCGCCTCCTGGACCCTGCTTTCGCCCAGCAGGGTAGCGCCGGCCTCGATGGCTTGCGCGATTTTGTGTTCCGGAATCAGCTTGGAAACGGTCACGAGGCGGACGGTTTGGGGATCGCGTCCGGACTTGCCCGCCGCCTCGGCCATTCGGCGTTTAACCCGCGCAAGGTTCTCGGCAATCAAAAAACCACTCCACATCCAGGACGGCTCATCAGTAAAGCGCCTGGTTGCCCGTTTCCCCCGTTCGGATCCGAACCGCTTCCTCAACCGGGAGGATGAAGATTTTTCCGTCGCCCAAATGACCTGTTTTGACGGTGGCGGTGAGTGTTTTCACCAATTCGTCCACGCCGCCGTCGTCCAGAACAATCTTCAGTTCGACTCTGGGGTGGAACTGCGGAATGCTTGCCGGGGCGGACTGGGTTTCCGATTTCATGTGTTGCATGGGCTTGCCGATCCCCTTGACTTCCGAAACGGTCAAACCCGGAGCGCCCAGTTCAAACAGTTTCTCCCGAACCTCTTCGAGTTTTTCGTGGCGTATGTTGCAAATAACCATTTTCATCATGTTGATGTTTTAAAGGAAAATGAAAGGCTTTTCAACCCCGGAGTTGTAACTCCGAACTTGAAAAGCCTTTTCAAACAGCCGGTTTTTTCCGCAAAATCCTCAAGCGTATTGAAATTCTTCCTCGTTCTCAATGATGGAGCGCACCTTGGACAGCAGTTTTTCCTTTTCCACCGGTTTGACCAGGTAATCCTTGACGCCTTTTTTAAGCAGGGAAACGGCCAGATCGCTGTCTGGGTAACCGGTTACCGCGACTACGGGAATGGATGGGTTTTCCCGCAGAAAAAAATCAATGGCCTCGACTCCGTTGATCTTGGGCATTCGGATGTCGCACAGAATCAGTCCGACATTGATCATGTTGGCGCCCTTACGCATGATTGCAATGGCCTCCTCGCCATTGCTTGCTTCCAAGACGTGATAGCCTCCCTGCTCCAGGTGAAGCCGGAGGACGTCCCGGACATCCTGTTCGTCATCGACAATCAAAATTTTTCCTTCGCCCACGCTCATAACCTTCCGTTTACTCATAACGGGCCTCCTTAATAAAATAATATTTGTTCAGTCGAAAGCGAGCATTTTGCATCTTAATTTATGATGGCTTTGTTGCGAACAAGGGTTTTAAAATAAACCCGGCACGGCGCTGGAACCGGGACGGTAAACGCGAGAAACGGATTGTTTTCAATATTCAAAGTCTTTTCCGGCCGCGGTAATGGCGTTTACCTTTTCCATTAAAACGTCTTTTTCAACAGGTTTGACCAGGTAATCCCTGACGCCTTTTTTCAGAAGGGAAACCGCCAACTGGGTGTCCGGATAACCGGTGAGCACCACCACCGGAATTCCCGGCGCTTCTTTTCTGAAAAAGTCGATCGCTTCGATTCCATTAACACGAGGCATGCGAATGTCGCACAGGATGAGTCCAATGGACGTCATATTGTCTTCCTGACGCAAAATTTTTATGGCTTCTTCGCCATCTTGTGCGGTCAGGACAAAAAATCCCGCTTGTTCCAAGTGAAGCTTGAGGATGTTGCGGATGTCCTCCTCATCGTCAACAATTAATATTTCTCCATGGGCCATGGTAAACCTCCTTTCAAAAGTGGCATTCGAGCAACGGACATTTTCCGATATTCATTTTCCGCCGATGTCTTGTTTCGGTGCTTTCTTTTCCTTGTGTGCAAAGGTGATTGAAAATGTTTTGATGGCTCATAGTGTGTCGTGAGGCTTGCGAAACACTTTTTTATCCTTATATTAAATATAAGACGGGTTGTTGGTTTTCGCCAGTTTTTCCGCCGCAACTTGTGAGGTGACTTTCCCTTTCCGGGGCTGAGCCATTCAATAATCTGAATTCCTAATCAAAGACCGAGGCGTTATGGGAAAAGGTCTCAAAAGGAAACTTATCTATTGGATGATAGGTGTCGGCGCAATTCCCCTTTTATTGGCAATGATCATCTCCTATATCCAAGGCAACAAGTCCCTTGAGGAAGTCATCGGCAACAATTTTAAGGCGCTGGCTTTTGAAACATCCAGCAAAATTGATTATCTGCTGGAAAATGAAATAGTCCACAACCGGCGCCTGGCGATGCGGCTTGCGCCGTTTGCGTCGGCCCTGGCGGCGAACCGCGCCACGAGAAACCTGGATTCCGCCGCGCTGAAATCTTTTTTTGCAAAAGAGTCCCGCATGTGGAGCGCCCGGGATGAAAAGATGAAATACCTTGTAGAAAATCCATCTGCCAGGGTTCTGAAAAATTTCTTAAAGGAAGATACGGTTTCCGTCCAATCCACGCAGGCTCTTTTCATAACAAATGCCGATGGAATTTTGATTGCGAGCATTAATTTTTATCCGGATTTTGTGAATTCGAGCCTGCCGTTTTCCAGGAATACCCAATCCAGGGACAAGAAAAAGGTTTATATCAGCGATCTGTACCTGGACACAAAACTGGACCTGCATGTATTTCAACTCTCCGTGCCGATTCGGGATCAAGGTGGGAGAACCCTCGGCGCCATTCATCGGATTTATTCGGCAAAGGAGTTTTTTGCCCCGAATACGGAACCCATTACCTTTGGAGAAACCGGTCACGTTATGCTGATCAATTCGAAGGGGATAGTTTTGGACTGCCCCATTCTGCCCACGGGCTTCAAACTCAAGGGAGCCGATTTGGTCCGTAGCGTTACCGGCGCGGCGGCGAACTGGGTTTTGACTCACGAGGATGGACATGGGGGCAACGAGCTTTCCATCATCGGTTTTTCGCCCTTGTTGGCAACGAATCGATATTTGACGTCTTCGACGGGGGAAAACTGGTTTACTTTTGTCTGGCAGTCCTCGGATGAGTTGTTCGCGCCTACCCGCGAGCTTTTTTTGTGGATCTCCGCGGCGGTTCTTTTTTCTGTGTTGCTCATCGCTATCATGGGGACGGCGGCTTCGGAGAAAATTGTGAAGCCCATCAAGCAACTGGAAAAAGTCGCCGCCCAAATCGGCCGCGGTGAAAAGGTGGAACCCATAAAAATACGCACCGGCGACGAAATTGAGTCGCTGGCAAGGCAAATAAACCAGATGAACCGGATGTTACAAAAATCATTTTCCGGGTTGGAGCAACAGGTGCAAATCAAAACCAGGGAGCTACGCGATATAAAAGAATATACGGAAAAAATTTTCATGAGCATTCCGGAAGTTGTCTTGATATTCAATCAGGACCTGAAGATCGAGTACGTCAATACCGCTTTGGGAAGATTGGTGGAGCGACGCGGCTGGGACTTTATCGGCAAGGGGTTGGGGGAATTGGAGTCCTCATATAAGGACCAATGGAAAATGCTGGCTGATGGATTGGAGGATTTTGCCCAGGGAGTGGTGGCCAAGCGTTCGCGGCGGGTAGGCGAACGTGTCATACATTGTTATGAGGCCAGGGACCCCCTGGCGCCCCAATTCCCGTCCGATGCATCTCAACCCCCGCCTCCGGTGATTACCCTGGGCGATCGGTCATTTACCTACCAGTATTTTAATGTCAGTCTTGATGAAAAAAAGACTCGCAAGCTGGGACTGATGATGAAAGAAATCACCGAAGAGAAAAAACTCATGGATCAACTGACGATGGCGGATAAATTGTCCGGTCTTGGCACGCTCACCGCTGGCATTGCACACGAGATAAACAATCCGCTGTATTCCATCATGGGATATACGGAAGCCATTCAGGAAGAAAAAAACCCGGTGAAAATAAAAGAATACGCCGCCAAGGTGTTGAGCAGTTCAAAACATGTGGCGTCGATCATATTAAATTTGTCCGGTTACGCCCGTTCCAATATCAAGGCCAAGACCCAGGACGTGAACATAAACGAACGCCTGGATGCGGCGATAGAAATTGCGCGGGTGGCTTCTTATTCCGATGACATTCAGTTGGAAAAAAATTATCAGCCCTTGCCCCTCTTGAAATCCAAGCCGGAAGAAATCCAGCAAATTTTCGTAAATATTATTCAGAATGCCGTCCAGGCTATGCAGGGTAAAGGGCGCTTGTCGATTTCCTCTCTGCAATCCAACGGTAACATTGTCGTCACCATTCGGGACACCGGCCCGGGTATTCCTCAAGAACATCTTTCCAAGATTTTTGATCCGTTTTTTACGACCAAGGACCAGGGAGAGGGGACAGGTTTGGGCTTAAACATCGTTCATCGGATCGTGCACAATTATGGCGGGACTATCCAGGTGGACTCACGGGATGGAAAAGGGTCTGCTTTCAAGATTTCTTTTCCCGTTGAGCTGTCCAGGTGAAACCGCCTGAAATTGATGAGTGAAAGTCATAGCAGGGAGCTTGTATATACCGTGGAAGATTTGGACCTTTTTAAAAGCGAAAAACTGTCCAGGGCCGTGGAATCCACGGCTGATGCGGTCGTGATTACGGACCCCGGAGGAACCATCGCCTATGTGAACCCGGCGTTTGAATCGATCACCGGTTTTTCCAGGGAGGAAGCTATCGGGGAGAACCCGCGTATTTTGAAGAGCGGCCTGAATTCGCCGGAGACCTACAAAAATATGTGGGACACCCTTCTCAAGGGAAAAGTTTGGCACGGGAATGTTATTAACCGGTGCAAGGATGGCTCCATTTATCACGCCGAGATGACCATATCTCCCATCCGCGCCCACTCCGGAAGAATCCTCAACTATGTGGGTGTGCAACGCGATGTTACGGAGAAGGTGCGCGCCCAGGAGGAAATCCGGCGGCGGATGGAAGAATGTATCATTCTGCATGATGTGGCCAAGGCGATTAATACGACGGAGCCCATGGAATGTATGTTGCGGAATGTTCTGAGCGCTCTGGCGAAATTCAGCGCCATCAAGGCTCGGAACCAGGCGGGAATCTTTTTGGCGGATCACGAAAGCAAAACTTTGCAACTGTTCGCTCATATAGGAAATTTCCGCACCGAATTTCCGGAAAACGAGAACCGAATCCCGTTTGGCGAATGTCTGCTCGGACAGGTTGCCGCCTCGGGGGACTTGCTGGTCCGTAACAACTGTTCTTCCGATTTGCTCCGAAGCAAGTGGTGTCAAGATGTGAGCGCTCATGGACATTGCATTGTTCCCCTGAAAAGCCGGGAGCAACTGGTGGGTGTTTTGTGCCTCTATACCGATCCGAGTCCACCGTTAAATGAAAATAGCCGGGAGATTCTTCTTTCCATAGGAGGCGTCATCGCCGACGCCATAGAGCGGCACCGCTGGGAAGATCGAATCCTGAAAAAAAATATAGAACTTCAGAATCTCAATGAACTGAAAAACAAGTTTTTGGGCATTGCGTCGCATGATTTGCGAAATCCGCTTTATGTGATCCAATCTTACAGCGAGGTTCTGCTGGAGGGGAAGTATTTCGGGAGCCTCAACGAGAAACAACAAAATCTCGTGAAACATATTTTTGATTCCAGCACGTTCATGAAAACGCTTCTTAACGAACTCCTGGATATTTCGATGATCGAAAGCGGAAAAGTTTTATTGCTGAAACAGGAAACCGATTTCAGCGCGTTGGTTGCGGAACGAGTGGAGTTGAACCAGGCTATTGCCAATAAGAAGCAGATTAAACTCGATTTGAGTTTGGACCCCATTCCTCCTTTTCCGTTTGACAAGAACCGAATTATTCAGGTCATTGATGAATTAATTGGCAACGCCATAAAATATTCCCCCATGGATACACAGATTCATGTTTCAACTCAAAAGACTCCGGGCCGGATGAAATTTTCAGTGACTGACAAGGGGCCCGGTATTTCAGAGAAAAATCAGGACTTGTTGTTCGGGGAGTTTCAAACGCTGGACGCCAAACCGACGGGAGGGGAAAAGTCTACGGGACTGGGGCTGGCAATCGTGAAAAAAATCATTGCCCTCCACGGGGGGGAAGTCGGTGTTGCCAGCAAGGGCAAGGGCTCTACTTTCTATTTCACTCTTCCTCTTTAAACAGGCGGAGGGGTGAGTCTGGCAAGAACGTGCCGAAGACTAAAAATCAACCACAACAGGAATCGGACGGTTCCGCGGATTCATTATCCGGATCGATGATAATGAAGTGTTCCCCATAGGGATGGGAACTGAGAAGGTCTGCCGTGTTTTTGTCGATTGCCACGGGGACTCCCAACGGATAAGTCGTGTTGCCGCAAGTGACGGAGGTGAATGGCCCGCCATAGGCCGCCGTAAGGGTTTTGCACGAGGCTTCGCCAGGTTTTGTGAACTTGTGGCCTTCCAGGATGTAGGAATAAAAATTGATGCCGTTCACCTTTTTCCACAAGTAGTCTTTTTTGAGTGTGATGCCGCTTAATTTTCGCTTTTGGGCGATATCCAGAAATTCGCCCAGCGTCAAGGCGCCGGCAATGCACTCTCCCCACAATTCCCGGTCATTACGCATTTCATGCGGCACGGGTTTGTCGGAGATGATGTCGGCGATTAAAAATCTTCCGCCCGGCCTGAGAATTCGCCGGATTTCCTTGAAGACCCCGGCTTTGTTCGTCGAAAGATTGATGACACAGTTGGAGGTTACCAGGTCAACGGAATCGTCCTCCAGGGGAATCGCTTCCAGAAAACCTTGCTTGAACTCGATGTTGCGATATCCCAGGTTTTTGGTTACTTTTTCGGCGTTTTCCCTGGCGATGGACAGCATTTCCTCGGTCATGTCGATGCCGATGACCCGTCCTCCGGGGCCGACGTATTTTGCCGCAATAAAACAGTCAATCCCGCCGCCGGAACCCAAGTCAACCACGACTTCATTCGGTTTGATTTGGGCGCGGTTTATTGGACTGCCGCATCCGTAGGAAATTTCCAGGACCTCCTTGGGAATGTGATCGAGTTCCTTTTCCTGGTACTGCGTTGGACAGCACAGGCTTTCCTGGGCGGAGAGGGCGGCATGGGAGTAGTAAGTGCGAACATCTTCGCGGGTGACTTCACCCTCCGTTTCACAGCAGGATTGTCTCTGGTTCATCAAGGTATCCTTTCAAATTAGTGAAGAGGCGCGTCGGTCAACGCTGGTTCTGCATGGCTTCCTGGATATTTTTCCTGGCGCTCTCGCTTAAAACTTGTTTGTCGCAGGACGTGGGTTCCAAATGATCGATTTCCTTGGCCATGTTCCGGAGGAAGCTCAACTGGGAGAAGTAATATTGGCACATTCGACACATGGCCAAATGAAATTTCACCTTGATGCGCTTGGCGAGGGGTAAGTCATGGTCCATCATTTCAGAAATAAGAGGCGAGGTGTCCTTGCAGGTCAATTTAAATAATTTTTGTAAAGATCGCATGTTATAAAAACAAAGTAAGTTTAATCTTTCTCAAACCAGTTGGTTTCCAGGCATTTTTTGAGTTGATTGCGGGCGCGGTGCATCATGACCCAGAGATTGGTCGGCTGAATGTCCAGTTCCTTACAAATGTATTCGGAACTGTACCCATCCACCTCCTTTAAAATAAAAAGCCGCCGAAATTTGTCGGGAAGCTCTTCGACGCACTGGCCCAGCGCACGCAACAATTGTTTATTCTCCGCCGCCTTTTCCGGATTAATTCCCCAATTTCTTGGCGGGTTCTTCCGGTTGCCTTTATGATCGTAGGCATCCTCATAAGGGTCCGGGTCGTCCTCCTGAATCAAATCGAAAATCTGATGCTTCTTTAGTTCTCGAAAATGATCCATTATCTTATGCTTTAGTATCCCAAATAGCCAGCTTTTTTCCGACGCTTTTCCGGCAAAGGAGTTCCGGGATTTGTAGGCCGCCAAAAAAGTTTCCTGAACGATCTCCTCCGCCGATTCCGGATACTTGACCCGCAAAAGAGTGTAACGATACATCTGGTCCCCATATCGTTCCACCCACAAGTCGGTGTCGATTTTTTTTGCTTGAGTTTCGTGAACTTTCTCCATTTTTTGACCGATCAAAAGTAGAGAACCGCGGCTCTTTTGCAAGGGTTGGCCGGAATGAGGGCAA
Source organism: Nitrospinales bacterium (assembly GCA_046757665.1). Lineage (GTDB taxonomy): Bacteria > Nitrospinota > Nitrospinia > Nitrospinales > JAJDAT01 > JBHHYO01. The sequence goes on along the minus strand of JBHHYO010000054.1, from coordinate 5,432 downwards.
CCAAACTTGCGTTGAACCGGCTCACGTGAATTCTTGCGATTTAAATTTTCCCCGTCAATTTTTCCTTCCAACCGATTTCATAAAGATGTTTGGCGAAGGATTTGAACAGGTGCACGGGGTTAAATGAAATAGCCAATTCAAAATCGGCCAGCTGAAAATCGGTGACTCGCAGAGCCTGCCAATCGCGTTCGCCCTGCGTTTCAATTTGCTCAAGATCGTAACGGCCGAATTTCTTTTGCCGGGCCGCTTCGAGTGCATAGACCCGGTTTAGAGGGACGTTCACGATATCCGCCAGTATTCTTTCCATGGCGGTTAAGTCCCGTCCGCCTGCCATCAAACCCAGGGAATAGGGCGTGCCGTTTATGGGACCGTTGCCCTGCATCGCCCAAATTCCGTCGACCAGGGTCAGACAGGGATTAACGTGTCGGGCGATGTCCACCAGCATCCTTCCAAACTTGATTTTATCATTTTTTACCAGGCAATGCAGGACGGGTTTGCGTTTGCCGATGACACAGCCGAAAAGGTTCTTGATGCCCAGGGTGAGGGTCATCTGCCGGTGCGATTTGAATTTCGGCAGGTTGACGATTCGGTCGTATTGCCGCAAGTCTCCAGAAATCTTCAGATGAGGAATTCCCTCCGTATCCAGCGGCACGGGGTTGGACAAGGCGATTATATGTAGCCCATATCGTTTTGCCAGCGGAGCGTAACCGGCTTCGTGTGCCGCATGTTTCAGGGTTCCCATCGCCGGACTGTCGCTCAAGTTAATCCGGCTTACGCCGCTGTCCCGGAGCACCCGGCAAACTGCTTCCACGACCGCCGGGTGGGTCGTTACGCATCGGTCTGGCGAAGCGCCGCGGAGCAGGTTCGGTTTCAACAGAACCCGTTGGCCCGGCTGAAAGATAGGCTTGCCCTCGCCCAAAGAGGAAACGGTGTCCCGTACGAACGATTCGATTGCGTCCGGGTCATAGGTCTTTATTTTTCGCAAAACGACAGGGGATTTCACGGCGCTCCTTGGTTGAGAAAACCCTTTTATTATAAACGCTGGGAATTTTAATCCCAATTATTTTTTTGATTTTGCCGGGTACGCAGGGTCGCGCCCTTGACGGCAATGTCGAAAATCACATGGAGTGAGCGTAAAGAGCCCGGTAAACTCCATAGTTTCGCAACACCCGCTTGACGAAGTTTCTGGTTTCCGGATAGGGAATCAATTCGATGAAAACGTCAGGGTCCCGCACATCCTGGAATCGCTTGAGCCAGCTTTCCAAAACTTCCGGGCCGGCATTGTAACAGATCAGAATCCGAATCCGATTGCCGGAATATTTTTCTTTCAGTTCCTTCAGGTATTTTATTCCCAGATGGATATTCAGCTCCGGGTCGAACAAATCGTCGGCCTGAAATGTTTGCCGGTTGTCCATAATGGCGGAAAAAAGCCTTTGCCCGGTTTCCGGCATGATTTGCATGAGCCCTCGGGCGCCGGCTCCGGATAAGGATCGTTTGTCGAACAAACTTTCCTGGCGGATGATGCTCTTGGTCAGCCATGGGTCGACTTGCAAGGCGGCCGCGTGAGTCTCGATGTGGCTGGCATACGCAGGGGGATAGAAAAGTTTCCAGAACCGGAGCGGAAGTTCTTTTTCCCGCGCCTTGGTTTTGAAATTTTTAAACAGCTCCAAAAGCCGGTAGGCCTCCGGAAAGGATTCGGTGTTATAGTACAATTCCGCAATCCACATGGTTCCGGAGTAATTCTTTTTCACCTTGCTTTCAAATTGTTGAATTTCAAACCTGGCATTGTCGGAGAGTCCCATGAGGATCATTTCCCTGGCGCGCACAAGTTGCCGTTTCACTTTCCCGGAAAGGCGGACTCGGAGCGGTGGGGCGGTGTTTGCCGCTTCGGTGAAAGAAGTTCGCGTAATTATATTTTTAGATTTGATCCCTTGGCCTGCCGATCGGGATTCACCGATTTTCAGTTTTTTCCTTGCCCGCATACCGTAATAGGTGTAGGGGAACCGGGCATACAACTCCCGATAGGTTTTCCCGGCTTTCTCTGTCTGTCCTGCTTTTGCAAAAGCCTTGGCCATCCAAAACAGGTTTGCGTCCATAAGCTCGCCGTTCGGCAGGTTGTGGATGTTTTGTTTGAACCGTTCCACGGCGGTTTCGTAGCGCTTTTCCCGATAGTCCAGCCAGCCAAGACGCCAGGCGGCTCTTTGCCCGTATTCATTTTTGCGGTGGTGTTTTTCAAGAAAGCCGTATTGTTCGCGTGCCTGTGAGAACTGTAGATTGCCTTCGTGAACTTTGCCTAAAAAAAATCGTCCCTTGATAGCCCATCGGGATTTCGGATTGATTTTGATCAACGAGCGAAACATTTCCGTGCTCTGGTGGTCCCGGCTAAGATTCCATAAATTTCTGGCCAGCAGAAACATAACTTCCTGAGTGCGCCGGTGGCCGGGATACGTTTTGAGAAAAGTCGCAAGGACGCCGTCAACTTCCTCGCGCTTCCCCAGTCCTTTATAGGCTCTTGCCAGATAAATCAACATTTGTTCCGGTATGGGGTCCGGTGCGTGCGCTTTCTTGAAATCCTCGATTTCCTTTACCGCTTGTTCAAAATCGGCCTTGGACAATAAATTTCGTATTCGTTGTAGGCGCCATTTTTTTTCGACCCGTGTTGGGGAAAAACCGGGTTGGCGGCTCAATTCATCCATTTTCGCCGCCGCCCTGGCGGTCAAGGAATGGTCGGGGTATTCAATATATAATTTCTGATACCATTCGTACGCTTTGCTGTGTTGCTCTTCATGGAGTTGTGCCAGCTTGAAGATCAGTTCGGGAAGATGGGATTTGAAAACTCTCCGCATCTTCGACAGGCGTTTGACCGCTCGTGACAGCAAGTTGATCGCCTTGGCGGTCTTGCCTTGACGTTGCAAAATTTCGGCGCGCCAGAGTTCGGCCTGGGGGAAATGGCGATGGGTCGGAAACGCCTTCAACAGCCGATTGATTTCTTTCAGCGTTGCCGGATATTGCCCGGACCGGTAGTGGGCGCGCGCCAGTTCAAAACGAATGTAGTCCTCAATTTCCGAAAATTCGTCCAACGCGGTTTTGAAATAGGTTATGGCCTCGCCATACCGGCCTTTTTCCGTGGAGATCAGGCCGAGAAGGTAAACGGCTCGTTTGCTGTCCCATTTGCCGGTTGGGGAACCGCGTACCTTGAGAAAGTGGGTGGTGGCCGCGGCATAATCGGCCTGTTTGAAAGAACGAAGACCGGCATCGTACGGGGAAACCTCTTCCGCCTGAACGCCGGCCTGCGGAGCTAAAAACAATATCGCCGTCAGAATAAACGCCACCCCCCTGGGCAGATACGACAGAATTCGGTCCCTGAGCAGGGTGGGGCTGTCCCCTGGTTTTCGCGGGATGGCGATGCGGTCGGAAACTTTCTTGAACCAGGTAATCTGGCGCTTGGCATAGTGACGTGTTTCCTGTTTGATCTCGCGCACAGTTTGCTCCCAAGGCGTTCCTTTCTCGAAATGTTTTACAATTTGCGCGTAGCCGATGCCTTGAAAGGGTTTCAGGTTTTTGTCGAAACCCCGGTTCAAAAGTCCTCTCACCTCATCAGCCCAGCCTTGGTGGAGCATCGACTCGACTCGGGTTTCGATGTTTTCATAAAGCCGGGCGCGGTCCCAGTCCAGAGAAAAGAAATATGGCTGGAAATTATGCTCTGCGCGCTTTTCATTGGCGTGGAATTGCGATAGCGGTTTGCCCGTCTGCGAATAAACCGAGAGGGCGCGTTCGATCCGCAACGGGTCCGTCGGCAAAATCCTTTCCGCGGACAGCGGATCGACTTTGGCCAGTTCGGCGTGCATCGCACGAGCGCCTTTTTCTTTCATTTCGGCTTTAACCCTTTCCCGGATATCGGGCGCCACTTGGATGGCGCATTCAAAATCCTTCAAAAACACTTTCAGATAAAGCCCTGTGCCGCCTACTATCAGGGGAATCTTTTTCCGGCGTATCAAGTCGTTTGCGTGTCTGATGGCTTGAGCTTTGAACTCAAAGGCATTGAATTCCTCATGCGGTTCCAGAATATCGATCAGATGATGGGCGATTTTTTCCTGGATGTCTTTTCCGGGCTTGCCGGTTCCAATATCGAAATATTTGTAAATCTGCATGGAATCGGCGCTGATGATTTCAGTGTCGAGCGTTTCAGCCAGCGCAAGCGCGGTTTCGCTCTTCCCGGAGGCGGTGGGACCGGCAAGGATGATTAAGGGATGCATAAAGTTTTTTCATCCGCCGGGTGTATGAGCCGTCGGGATGATAAATGTAAAAGGGTTCTTTTTCGACCCGTTCGGCGAATTGATCCTTAACCGCCTCGACAAGAAAAAACCTGGTCGCCGCGCCCCGGTACCCGTGCACCAGGCGAAGCCGCCAGGGGTACAGACGCCGAAGGCGCAATTCACTTAAAACTTCATCGAGACGATGCGGCGGATAGGCCAGGACCATCCTGCCGCCGCGCTCCAGCAAGGGAGCGGCTTTTGCGATCAATGCAGGCAGAGTCAAGGTCAACTCGTGCCTGGCGATGGCCTTGCCCTTGTCGGAATTCAGACGGCCGCTGTTAATTTTCCGGTAGGGTGGGTTGCTGATGATGAGATCGAAGGAGCCGAGTGTTTGCGCGAGCTTTAGAAAATCCCCGTGGCGCACCCCAATTTTTCGCTTTAGCCCGTTGCCGGCAACGTTTTGCATCGCGCGGTCGTATAACGGTTTTTGAATCTCGACGGCGGTGATTTGTAAACCCGGTTCCCGAACGCTGAGTAACAGGGGAATGACCCCGCATCCCGTGCCGATATCGAGAAGGCGCATTCCCCGCCGCAAGCAAACGAAATCCGCCAGCAGGAAAGGCTCGATGGAAAATCGGTAGCCCTCCTTTTCCTGATCGATGATCAATGTGTCGGTTTCGTTCATGGGTATAACATCCCAACCGGTTTGCATTTCCGCGATTCACTAATCCATTTGAATTCTAACCCACACATCTCCGCTGGGCAAGGGTTTCCTGGGCTTTGCAATGGCGGATGATGCGATGTATCCATAGGGAATTTTTGCTATACTTTGCGGGCTATATTTTATTAATTCGGCGCGGCCTTCTTGAGGAAACGGGATCATGGAATTGGATTTTGTCAGCAAGCAAGAACTGCTTGGGATCGTGCTTTTTTTCGCCGGAGGTTGGGTGTTGAATCTCTGTAGCCAATGGGAAAAGCAACGCCAGGAAAGATTGAGGGACCCGAAAGTTCGCATGGCCCATTACGGCAGGCGAAAATCCGACCTGGTGGCGCCCAGCACCATCCGCGGTAGCCTGATGACACTGGTCGGGGTCGGGCTGTCTATTATGGGAGCCATTGTCTTCCTCATGGATTAAAATAAAGTATGTCGACCCGGCTTTTTGATTTGCTTTGCGG